>DOVB01000253.1 GCA_003520285.1 Halieaceae bacterium | reverse complement strand
TAGAAAGCTCGCCAGCCAGGCGCGGATCGGTGACTGAGAAACCCCGAGGCGGTAGTCATAAAGATGATGCGCTAAGTCAGTTTGTAGGTGGTTGAGTAAGTTTTCGACACCTTTAAATAGCCTTAGGCTAGGTCCGATTTTCAACAGCACGTTGTGACCAAAATCGCAGTATAGCGTGGGTGTGTAGCGGTAAGCCCAGCTGATTAAAGCATCTAGGCCGTTTGTTTCTTTGACCGTGTCTCTTGGGAGCCACAGAACAGTGTCTGTGCCGGCTAATTGCAAGGCATGTGCTAAGCTCTGCTGAGTTCGAATACCCAGATCGTAGGCAGCCCTGTTGATGCAAACAATGCATTGTTTATCGATAACAGCTGCGGCCGAAGACTCAGTATGAAGGCAATCTAATGCCCAACGAGGCAGTCGAATACATAACCACATGATTGTTGAAGCTCTGTTGGTATTACTGACCAGATGCGTTATTCAGGAGATAACCGATAATAATCTTGATGAGAAACCCGAAGACACCCATCGCGAGCGCAATATACAGAATCATGGTGCCAAACTTTCCGGCATGACTTCTTTTGGCTAAATCCCAAACGATGAAGACCATGAAGAGGATTAGTGCTCCAACTCCAATCGTCACGCCATAGTCTGTTAGCCACTGATCGCTCATATCTTGCTCGCTTTACTTAGGCAACTGTCACAATCGCTGCCTCTGGCGTGTTGACCGGCAATTCCCACAGCTGTGGTTGATTTGGCAGGTCGTCTGTTACCGGCAAGTTTACCTGAATCTGTTGTTTACCGCCGCGTTGCTTGATGATTTCAAATTCTCGATAGGCCACTGTCTTTAAACGCAAGCAGGCGGGCGCGTGATCTTGGGCGGCCTTTAATGGCCGAAATAGTACGATAAGGTTATCGTGTTCAGTTGCGGCGAGTTGCAGTTTACGCAGCTCGGCATAGCTGTACTGATGCTCGCCAAGCCAGGCGAACACTGTGGCGCAAGTGTTGTTTTTAATGGCTTGTTCGGTGCTCCAGAGGATATCTTTCTTGGAAGCTGTGTGCACGATGAGCACTTGCTCTGTAGGGATATCGCGTGCCTCAAGTAGAGGTGCGTAAGGGGTGCAGGGCGGATTGATGAAGGCTTGCCACTGATCGCGCTCAGATAGCGTCCGCATAATGGGTAAAAAAGTGCCCATAGACCCTAGCCCATAGCTATCGCTCAGCATTTCGATGGTATTTCCTAAGGGCCAGCCGCCGCCGGTTAAGACAGCATCTAAAGTTGGGTAGCCGGTACTTCGGCAGCGGCGATAAGTGCTGACATTGATCTCGCCATGATTAAATCCGCCTAACCAGGTATCTTGGCGCTGAATAACGTGTTCGAGTAATGCATTCATGAGTGACCTCGTTTCGTTGTGCTAGGGGGGCAATTACCGACCCTATTAATACTGTATGTTTGTACAGTATTTTAGTTCGAGACTGAGATCAAGGCTTTGTATTAAAAAAATGAGGGTGATCGCCAGGATGTGTCGTTATAGGCGACATATCCTGACAAGTATTCTTAAGAGACGCGTTTTATTTTTCTAGGCGCATGTTAACCATACCTAAAAAATCGCTTTTACCCAGAGGCACGCCTTTGTGTCGCAAAATATTATAAGCCGTGGTCACATGAAAGAAGGTGTGGGGCATGACCCACTGCTGCATGTGCTCTAATGCGGTATTAAAGTGAGCAGACCCGATGGGAAGATCGCATTGTACTGGTTCGTTCATACGATGCTCATATGCCTCCGCATCAATCCTCTTGAGGTCATCGAGTAGAGTGACGAGGGTGGCATCTACATCAGCAAAACTCTCGATTGCCCCGGTTGCTGTCGGGCTTATTCCCGCGATACGAAGGGCTCCTTGATGCCCGGCCAGCATCTGGACCGCAAATATTTGGGTGCGTAAATCAAACATATCGTGAAATAGCTGGGCGTTTAGAAGCGCCTGCTCGTCAAGAGATTGCTCGGTGATGTGTCGTTGACCGACTTTCATCACGCGTTGTAAATTTTTGATCGTGGCGATCAGGGGTTTCACCGTAGCATCATAGAATGAGAGACTCATGTGGTTCCTTAATTAGCGATTGGCTTGTTTGAGGTTAACAGCTATTTTTTCGTAGAGTTGCCAGGGGTCATCATGCTTGATCCCTTTAATGGATTGATCAGCGTCAGCCAGCAGTGACACCGCACGTTCTAACCGTTTTTTTGACAGGCGCTTCACTGCCGTTTCAACCACTCGTTGCCGTGTTTTCCAAACTCGGTTTTGCATCAGTGCTTGAGATAACGAGACCCCAGCGTGCACGCTTGACTGAATATCAAGAAGCAGATGAATCTCGCGAGTGATCACCCAATGAATGGCCATGGCTTCGGTGCCCTCATCATGAAGCCCTTTAAGCATCCGAACGGACTGCGAGGCATGACCTGCAAGCAGCGTGTCGGCTAGGTCATATACATTAAAGCGGGCACTGTCTGTCACCGCTTCCATCACGGTTTGAACAGTGATGATATTGTTATCAGCCGTATAGAGTTTTAGTTTTTCGATGTCTTGTGCTGCGGCTAGCAAGTTGCCTTCTACTCTATCGGCTAATATGGTCAGCGCCTCTGGCTCAATGCTCAACCCAGCCAGTTTTATTCGGTTCTCTACCCATTGCGGTAGTTGTTGTTTCTCGATCGGCCACAGGCGAATGATGCCACCAATCTGATCGATGCTTTGCGCCCATTGACTATTGAGGCTTGCCTTATCGAGTTGATCTATCGTGACCAATAAAATATCACCATCAGGCTCGCAGCGTGAGCAATATTCAGTCAGAGCCGCACCACCTTCTTTGCCTGCTTTTTTAGTCCCCAACCGCAATTCGATAATACGTTGCGATGCAAACAAAGAGAGTGCATTAGACTCGGCACTAAAATCGTCCCATCGAAAACTCGTGTTATCGGCCTGATGGATAAGACGTTCTTCAAAGCCACGTCGTCTTGCCGCTTGCCGGATAGCGTCGCAGCATTCTTGCAGCTGGAGTGGTTCGTTACCGGATACCAAATAAACCGGGAGTAAGTTACCCGACAGGTGCTGTTCGAGCGTATTGGGGTAAATCTGCATTACGACCCAATGGCGCGAATGCGCAGAGCGACTCGCTGGGTGAGTCGATTCGCGAGTTCTTGTTGCAGTTCTCGTTCGATCAGATCTCGTTCAGTACGGCTTGCGAGTGGTGCTTCCGGATCATATTCAAGTCGTTGCGAGGCTTCGATAATTCGCTCGAACTCATCGCTCGCGGCCATTTCATTGATCGCGGTGTTGGGGTCGTCACGAAAGATCAGCTGGTAGCGGACTTGTCCGCGGATATCATAATCAGCAATTCGCAGAGACTCACCCACAGTGAGCGTGTTTTGGCTGAATTCAACTGGCTTAACAATAAGGGTGAGATCAGCATCTGAGCCGCTATTAATTCCCGCAGCCGCAAGCGAGCTGTTGAGCTGGGTTGCAAACTCACTGTACGGACTTAATCCCACTACCCGGATGCCCACTTGGGATTCAGGGTTGACTCGATTCCCTTCAACCTGGCCACGAAGCTGGAAACCACAGCCACCGACAACCGCTACCAAGAGTACCACCGTTAAACGCACTAAAAAGGTCATCAGTTAGCCACAATGTTGACGAGTCGGCCCGGTACAACAATGATTTTACGCACTGTTACCTCTTTAATGAACCGCTGTACGTTATCTTGAGAGAGAGCCAATTGTTGAACGATTTCTTCAGAGGCGTCAACCGGGACATCTATTTTTGCTCTGACTTTGCCATTCACCTGCACGACCAGTTCTAGAGTGTCACGGAGTAGTGCACTAGGGTCCACTTCCGGCCATGTTTCGTGTGTCATATCCGACTTGTATCCGAGTGCCAGCCATAGTGCATGGCTCAGATGCGGCACGATGGGGGCAAGCAGTTTGACCACAGCAGTTAATCCCTCGCGCATCACCGCATAGGCATCTTGCTGACTTTGATCCAGGCGCGCCAACTCGTTACAGAGTTCCATAACCGCCGCAATTGCAGTGTTGAACGTTTGTCGACGGCCATAATCATCGCTGACTTTGGCAATCGTTTCATGCAGTTTGCGCCTTACCGCTTGAGGCTCCAGCGGTTTGTCGGGCACTTCAAACGATGCATCAATATGTTCGTAGGCCATTCGCCACAGACGTTTCAAAAATCGATGTGCACCGTCTACGCCCGCATCTGACCACTCTAAAGACTGCTCTGGTGGCGCCGCAAACATACTGAATAAACGCACTGTATCGGCGCCATAGCGATCGATGAGAGCCTGTGGATCTACCGTGTTGCCTTTTGATTTACTCATTTTGGCGCCGTCTTTCAGCACCATTCCCTGAGTGAGCAATCGTTTGAAAGGTTCATCGGAGGTTACAAGGCCCGCATCACGCATGAGTTTGTGGAAGAACCGAGCGTACAGTAGATGCAGGATAGCGTGTTCGATCCCGCCCACGTATTGATCAACCGGCAACCAATAGTTAGCGTCGGCATCGAGCATTGCCGAGTCATTATGTGCGCTTGCGTAACGCGCGTAATACCATGAAGATTCCATGAAGGTATCGAAGGTATCGGTCTCCCGGACTGCCGGCGATTTGCAGCGTGGACAGTGGGTATTGTAAAACTCTGGCATTTGTTTGATCGGCGATCCAATGCCATCGAACTCGACATCGGTCGGCAAGACCACGGGCAAGTCGCACTCGGGCACGGCTACAGGGCCGCAGCTTGAGCAGTTGATGATGGGAATCGGCGCACCCCAATAGCGCTGCCGCGATACACCCCAGTCGCGAAGTCGATACTGGACTGTCCTTGTACCGCAACCTTTCGAGTTTAAGGCCTCTGCTATGGCATCGAATGCTTGATCTGATGAAAGCCCTGAGTAGTCGCCCGAATGAATAAGTCGACCGCGCTGTGTGTAGGCTGCTGTAGTGATGTCACACGCACTGTCATCATTCGGTTCAATGACCTGAGCAATAGGTAAGCCATATTTGGTCGCAAATTCCCAATCGCGCTGATCATGTCCCGGCACCGCCATAACCGCACCAGAGCCGTAGCTCATCAGCACAAAGTTGGCCACCCAAACTGGGACTTGTTCGCCGGTCAGTGGATGCACTGCTGTAAAACCAGTCGGCATACCTAATTTTTCAGCAGTTGCGAGATCGGCTTCCGCCATCTTGGCGGTCGAGATTTGCTTCAAGAAAGATGCGAGATCGGGTTGGGATGCTGCTGCTCGCTGCGCCAAAGGATGTTGCGCGGCAACAGCAACATAAGTAACACCCATGAG
>DOVB01000183.1 GCA_003520285.1 Halieaceae bacterium | reverse complement strand
AATGTTTTCTCGCTGCGGCCAACCCTACCGACTCGACCCCGACAACCTGCACACCCTAGGACCCGATGACTTTAACGGAGACTGGAGTGAAGGCGTATCCGCGCACTCTAAAGTCGACGAGCGCACAGGCGAATTCATCTTTTTTAACTACAGCTTTAACACAAGGCCCTACATGCAATATGGGGTGGTAAGCGCGGACAATGAAGTAAAACATGCCGTTGAAATAGAACTCCCCGGACCACGCCTTCCTCACGACTCGTGGATAACCGAGAACTTCACGATCCTGCACGATTTACCCTTATTTTGGAATCAAGAACTACTTAAACAAGGTAAGAAGAAACTGACGTTACACGAACTACCGACGCGCTTTGGTGTTATCCCACGCTATGGCAACAACGCCGATATCAAGTGGTTTGAGGCAGAACCCACTTACATTCTTCACACCGTTAATGCGTGGGAAGAAGGTGATGAGATTATTGCCTATGCCTTCAAACAGCTCACACCCTGCCCAGATATACCCAGAGACACGCCATCGGCCAAAGTGCAAAACTATTTCCTGTCGTTTTTGTACATGCAGCCTCGTCTCACTGAATATCGTTTTAACTTGAAAACAGGAAAAACGAGCGAACGGGTTGTCGATGATGCCAATGCAGAAATGCCCGGCATGAACTACCGCTACCTGGGAAAAAAAAGTCGCTATTCCTACAACACCTACGCGGCCGAACTTCCATACTTTTTAATGGCAGGCATCCAAAAGTGGGACTACCTGAGCAACACAGAAGTCGACAGCTATCGTCTTTCAAAAGGGAAGTTTATGGGACAACCAGTCTTTGCAGGAAAACTTGGTAGCGCGCGCGAGGATGACGGTTATTTACTCGCCTACATTACCGACATTGATGGAGCCGATGGAGAAATTTATATTTGGGCGGGGGAATGCATTGGCGACGGGCCGATCTGCAAAGTAAAAATCCCCGTGCGCCTGCCCGGGGGCTCTCACGCCTATTGGGGCCATGGTCAAGACATTCGCGACGCACAAGCACGACGCCTTCAAACCCGCTGGTCACCATAACCGGGCAATATCATGAACATCTTTATTCTAGAGGCAATTCGAACACCCCGCGGCAAAGCCAAAGCCGATGGCGCGCTTCACCCGATCCTACCAGCAAAACTACTGGGCAAACTTTATCAAGAACTTGACCGCCGCACGGACATCAAACAACACCATGTAGATGAAGTGTTCACAGGCTGCGTCACTCCAATTGGAGACCAGGGCGGGAATATCGGTCATGTTGCAATGCGTATGGCGGACATCAATTGTCACAACACCGGCACCACTCTAACTAGCTTCTGCTCATCGAGCCTGAGCACTTTGAGCTTAGCTCGTAGCCGCTTGCTTGCGGGCGAAGGTAATTTATACATCTCGGCCGGCATCGAAAGCATGTCGCGAGCACCACTGATGTCTGACAAGCCCTACGGCTTCATAGACCCGGAAGCAAGCCAAACCATCCCGGCCATGCCCAACCCTCTGATCGCTGACATCATCGCAACCCGGAACGGCTATACACGCGAACAACTCGACATCTACGCGCTCAACAGTCACCGAAAAGCTGCCCGTGCAACTGAGACAGGTCGATTCAATCGCTCACTAATCCCGATTAAAACAGACCAAGGCCACGTTTTGCTCGATCACGACGAGATCATCAGAGGACAGACAACGCTCGAAAAACTTGCAGCGCTACCCACACTGTTTGGCGAACGCGGCATCAACGGCTTCGAACGAGTGCTAGCGCAACACTTCCCCGACATCACTACCGTCAATCACGTCCATCATGCAGGAAACGCCCCCGGCATGGTCGACGGAGCATCAATGGTATTGCTCGGGACTGTTGATAGCGCAAATAAATTGGGAATCAAGCCCCGCGCTCGCCTAGTAGACATAAGCACGCGCTCTGCACCAACACACTTGGGATTGGCTGGCGCCGCCGCTGCTGCGCGGCACTTGCTGGAAAGAAATAAGCTAACTACCGCTGATGTTGACCTGTGGGAATTCAATGAAGGCTTCGCCGCTATCGCCTGCGATTTTCGTGACCAACTCAAAATACCAGAGGATCGACTTAACGTGAATGGTAGCGGCATTGCCATGGGTCACGCCATGGGTGCAACGGGTGGCAACGTCATCAGCATCCTTTGTGATGAGCTTGAGCGACAGAGTTTAAAGCGAGGGGTGGTCGCTATCTCAGGCGCGATGGGCGCCGGGGCAGCCGTTTTAATTGAGCGAGAATAGGTATAGCCACCGATATAAATACTCACTTCAATAGAAATACTAAATAGCGCCTTGTGAAATGAAATAACAATCAAGGTTCATGGTACAATTTCGTCATGACACACCCGAACCCTCGCATGCAGCAGGCGGGCAATACCAATCTAGCCGCCATGCTGAACATCGTCGCCGACCGCTGGGTTATACTCCTGCTCCGCGAACTCTATCTTGGCGCCAAGTCTTGGTCGCAATTTGTCGACGTATTGGATATATCGCCCGCTATCCTTAACAAACGACTCAAACTATTAATTGAGACCGGCTGCTTAAAAAAAGAATCGGTAGCGGGGAAACGCGAAACGCGTTATCTACTAACACAGGCAGGCAAAGACTTATATCCCTTCATGGCTGCAGCGCGAGAATGGCAGATCCGCTGGGACAAAAGAAAAGGCGCCTTCGTATCTCCTCTGATGCACAACTGCGGGGCACCTTTGCGCACCTATTCAGCATGCGGAGCCTGTCACAAAACACTGAAAGCACAAGAAATTAGGTTTTCGGCAGACGACCCCATCATCCCAGACAGCAAGGATTCTCGGCATTTTCGGTTATCAAGCACCGCAGGAGCAGACCGCAGAAGCCCGGGCGCGAAGGTCGGAAAGTTCATCCAGGTCATGGGCGACAGACGCGCTACTCTGATCATATCAGCACTCGGCCGAGGCGCTTTAAAGTTTGATGACATTAGCAAGGCAACCGGGCTTCATCCGGCAATAATCACCGAGCGCCTTCGCAAACTGCAATTACTTGGGCTGTGCCAACAGCGACTCTATCAGGAACGCCCCGATCGCTTCGTGTACTCACTGACCGCGTCGGCACAAGACTTATTCGAAACCGCTACCCACCTGAGACAATGGGCCGAGCAGTGGCTCAAGGACACACATGACACCAATCCAGGCACACACCTTTTGTGCGACCAACCACTAAAAGCGCAACTGCGCTGCCAGAGTTGCCACAACGAGGTGGACTTCGACAGCATTTACGCAGCAACCTAAGGCCCTGCCAAAAAATATCGACGCAAGCTTTCCTCGCAGAACCAGCGCCGCTTTACAAGCCAAATCTTATTTTGTAGTATCTGTTACTTCAATAAAAAAACCAATAAACGCGGACGCCAAAATGACTGAATTTAATAACCCTGCGCTTAATACCCTACCACCAACACACAGCACGCTTCTTGTTTTTGGCGGCTGTGGCGGTATAGGCCGATGCATCGTCGATTCTGCAAACGAGCTCGGTTTACGCGTTGCCGTCGCCGACCTACCGCAATCAATAGAACAAAATCCACCGCCAGACGGAGTCGTCGCTCTATCTTGCGACGCGACACACAGCGATCAGATTAAACAGGTGTGCGACTCCTTACAGGACACTTGGGGACACGTGCGTGCCGTAATAAACTTAGTTGGATTCACTAAAGAGCAAGTCCCAGTGGCAGAGATGAGCGAGTCAGAGTGGGACGAAATTCTCGATGGTACCTTGCGAAGCGCATTTTTGATCGCCCACCACGTGCATCCGCTTCTCGCTTCGAGCGAAGAGGGAATACTGATTAACACGTCCTCAACCTTTGGCGTGTCAGTCCCTTACACGGGCTACGCTCCTTATGGCGTAGCCAAAGCGGGCATCATTAATTTAACACGCGCTTTGGCAACAGAGTTTGCACCCAATATTCGCGTGAATGCGATCGCGCCGGGCCTTATTGATACGGCCTT
>DOVB01000063.1 GCA_003520285.1 Halieaceae bacterium | reverse complement strand
GCGCGCTTTTTCGCCCCCGCTGCGGGGTTTGATAGGGTCGGTTGCCATCTCTCCTTTGAAATCGAACCCCCCCAAGAAATTGAGCGCCTCTTGATCTCTTACCGTTGGACGAAGTCGCAAGAGATGCTGTAGTGGGCTTGCATCCAGGTCGAGCGCCTCAAGTTGATGCTGATTAAAGTAGCCGATTGAACAGTGAGCGCCCATTTCGCGAATGCCAGACTGAATCGGAAGATCACCTACCAGTGCCTTCAACAAAGTACTCTTACCGGCACCATTGCGGCCAAGAAGTCCAATGCGACTCTCAGGCCGTAGCGTCAGTTCGACACCCGTTAACAGTGGTGTGTCGCCATAGCCGATCGATGCTTTCTCGAGTTTAAGGAGCGGATCTGAGGCGGCCTTGGGCTCTAAAAAACGAAACTGGAATGGAGAGTCGGCTTGCACGGCGGCAACCATCGGCAGACGCTCTAGTTCCTTTAAGCGACTCTGCGCTTGTTTCGCTTTGCTTGCCTTATAACGAAAGCGGGCAACAAATGACTCGATCTCGGCAATTCTTCGACTCTGCTTCTCGAAAATAGCTTGCTGCTGCTCCAGGCGCTCGGCGCGCTGCTCTTCAAATTGAGAGTAGTTGCCTTTGTAGGTATTCAAAGTGTTGTGTTCGATATGAATAATGCGCTCGCACACTGCATCGATAAAATCGCGATCATGGGAAATCAGCACTATTGTACCGGGGTACTGCCCCAGCCAGTTTTGAAGCCAGACAGTGGCGTCTAAATCCAAGTGGTTGGTGGGTTCGTCGAGTAAGAGTAAGTCGGAAGGTGTTAGTAGTGCTCGAGCTAAGTTGAGCCGGATCCGCCAACCTCCAGAAAAAGCAGAGACCGGCCGATCATGTTGCTCGGGTGGGAAACCAAGTCCCTCAAGCAATTGACTGGCTTCTCTACTGACCGGATACAGATTGTCTTCATCCATTTGCTGGTGCAAGGATGCCAGAGTTTCGTAATCTTCATTGGCTTCTGCAGCGACAATTTTTTTCTGTGTGGCGTACGCCAATTTGTGGCCGGCGAAGACGTAGTCGTGCGCAGACAGATCGACAGCATCGACTTCTTGCGCCATATGCGCCAGTCGTAAATTAGACATGCCCGTAAGTTCGCCTTTATCGGCGGCCAGAGTGCCAATCAGAAAGGCAAAGAAACTCGATTTACCGCTGCCATTGGCCCCGATTAAAGCGAGCTTTTGCCCGGGGTAAACGGTGAGGTTGGCATTATCAATCAGCAGCTGAGGGCCGCGGCGAATAGCGATCTCTTTCAGGATTATCATGTTGAAGTACAGCGTAGTCAGACGTAAGGCGCTATGATACACGCCTTAGCATTCGGAGACGATGAATGACTGGCGATCACCCTTTTTGGGCATTCTCGGTGCGCGTTTATCAGGCAAGCGGTTTGCAGCGATCCTTGCTGCGGGCGCAACATGACTGTGGTGCTGATATCAATTTTATTCTGTTAGCGCTCTACGCTGCTCAAGAGCGCCTTAAGCCCGATCAGGACAAGGTCTTGCAGGTGTGGGATCAGTCCCAGACACTCCGAGAAGACGGCATCTATTCAGTTCGAGAGTTACGTCTTTGCTGGCAAGCAACAGCAGAGTTGCGGCACCAGCGCGACGAACTGCTGTCACTCGAGCTTAAGCTTGAGCGGCAGCTACAAGACCTGCTCTATGCGGCCTTCTTCGATCCTCGGAGCGAGCGACTACCGCAACCCCATATCGGTAACGAGGTGATTCAATCGCCGTTGTCATGCCTTGACCTGCTGCCATTTACCGCGAGTACGGAATGGCCCAGTAATTCTCGAGCAATTGAACTCGAGTTTGGGCGCAATGCTGGCAAACAATAAGCTCAAAGTGTTATCGTTGGGATTCAATTAAGCCGCATCTCAAGAATGCAAATTCACAGCTGTTATTATTAATTAACAAGGATTTTTATGAAAAAGCTTGCACTATGCTTGGCCCTGACCAGCTCGGTTGCTTTGGTAGCCTGTCAGCAACCTACTACTCAAGAGGCTGCACCCGTCGCACTCGAGACCTCTGAGCAGCGATTCAGCTATGGTATGGCCTATAATATGGGAGAGCGGATGGCGAGTGAATCGCTTGAAATCGATGCTGCCGCGTTCTCACTAGGACTTGCTGATGCCTTATCTGGAGCTGAATCAAAGTTAACGCCTGAGGAGGTTGCTGCTGAAATGCAGGCTTTCCAAGAGCGTATGCAAGCTGAGCAGATGGCACAAGCCGAAGCTGCTGCTTCCGCTAATGTCGCCGAGGCTGCGGCATTTTTTGCCGACAATGGGACCAGAGACGGCGTGATGGTCACCGAGTCCGGTTTACAGTACGAAGTCGTCACGCAGGGAGACGGCGTATCACCTAAGCCATCTGATACTGTCGAAGTGCATTATCGAGGCACACTGCTTGATGGTTCTGAGTTCGACTCTAGCTATTCGCGCGGCGAACCGGTCAAGTTTCGTTTGGATCAAGTGATTGCTGGTTGGACCGAGGGATTGCAGCTCATGCAAGTGGGTTCCAACTACACCTTCTATATTCCTGCAGAGCTTGCCTATGGCGCTGGCGGTGCTGGTGATGTTATTGGTCCAAATGCAGCCTTGAAGTTCGAAGTCGAGCTACTGGGTGTCGAGGCCGCTGAGTAATATTGAACGCCGAGGGTGATCGTCACCCTCGAGGTTCGACTCATTCAATCAGGATAGCTGCGTCGCTGGGTTCTTATGCTAGCGGCGGGCCGGCCTGATTGGCGTTCACTGCGAGAATCTGG
>DOVB01000062.1 GCA_003520285.1 Halieaceae bacterium | reverse complement strand
CCCGTTAACTGCGTAGAGCCCGTAGAGCCCTGGTATGTGGTAGCTACGGGTGGACTTGAACCACCGACCCCAGCATTATGAATTGTGCTGGAGATTTTTAAGCGATTGATTTTACTAACTTAAATCCGAACACCCACAGCGCATTTTGCACCACGGATCACAACGAATCACAGCAAGTCCCGCAAATCTCCCGCAAGTGGTGCACCGACCCCCTATAGCTCGGTCCGCCAATCGCGACACTTTATTTGTCGCAATAGCTTGATCGCGACAGATAAATGCGCTTATATGTCGCAATAGAAGAAAATGCGACATAACGCCTATGCCCAAACAAGTCTCAGAAGAGGAACTTGAAGCCATTCGGAGAGCCGTTGGCGGCTTTCCAGAGGGCGCCTCTATTGACGAGATAAGCGATTCCATAGAGCCAAAAATCCATCGCAGAACACTGCAACGTCGGCTTGCCGTACTGGTGGAAAGGAAGCAACTCCTTCTCGAAGGGGGAGGGCGTGGTAGTCGATATAGGGTCCCGCCCGACAATGCTGATGTAAACATCGAGGTAGGTGGAGTACAGCTTAGTTTGACGAGTGGGCCCCCCGAGGTCGAGATCTATATCCCGATCTCAGAGATAGGCGCAGAGATTAAACGACTTGTGCGGCAACCCATTCAGCATAGGGCTCCTGTGGGCTACAACCGCGACTTTATCGGAACTTATCAGCCCAACCGCACTTTCTACCTGACCGAGAAAGTGCGTAAACATTTACTGGAGATCGGTCAGTCCCAAACGGGTGTACTCGCAGCGGGAACCTATGCCTTACAAATCTACAACAGACTGTTGATCGATCTGACGTGGAATTCCAGTCGTCTGGAGGGTAACACCTATTCCCTACTTGAAACTGAACGGCTCCTCGAAAGGGGGGATAGTGCTGAGGGCAAGGATGCTCTGGAAACCCAGATGATCCTGAACCATAAAGCAGCCATTGAATTACTGGTGCAATCAGCGGTGGATACGGAGTTTAATCGATACACCATTTGTAACCTCCATGCGCTGCTCTCAGAAAACCTGCTGCCAGATCCTGCTGCCTGCGGCCGGTTGAGACAGCACTCGGTTGGTATTGGTGCAAGCGTATTTCAACCGCTGCAAGGCGGCGCGTTGATAAATGAGTGTTTTGATGAAGTATTATTCAAGGCAAACGCAATCCGAGATCCCTTCGAACAGGCATTCTTCGCTATGGTGCAGTTGCCTTATCTACAAGCTTTCGACGACGTGAACAAACGCGTATCTCGCCTGGCAGCAAACATTCCTTTCATTCGAGAAAACCTGAGCCCTCTCTCTTTTGTCGATGTACCAGAGACAGCCTACATTGACGGCTTGCTAGGCATCTATGAGCTCAACCGCACTGAATTGTTGGCCGATGTTTTTGTTTGGGCCTATGAGAGATCTTGCGCCCGCTATTCTGCGGCCCGTCAATCACTCGGTGATCCCGATCCGTTTCGGTTGCGTTACAGGGAATTCATCGCTCAGCTGGTCTCCAATATCGTCCGTTCCGCTCTAAACAAGCGCGAGGCGGTTTCAGCTATAAAGCAGTTCATAGAACAAGAAATTGTGGAGCAAGACAGAGCGCGCTTCATGGAAATGGTGGAGACGGAACTGACTGGTTTGCATGAGGGAAATATCGCCAGATATAAGTTGAAACCTTCAGAGTTTGAAAACTGGTTAAAGAGATGGAGTTGAAGTAAAGATACCGTCTTGTTCGTAAATGAAATAGGAGCCATTTAATTTCACTTTTACCGCTAAAAGTGAAATAACAAGTGCTCTTGTTTCACTTTCATTAAGCAGCGGGCAGGTTTTATGGCTTTAAATTTAGAGGAATATCACTCGGGAGAAGACATGAATGGCTTCCAGTACCAATCCTTCCTGCAAGGATAGGGAATATTAACGGCCTATCGAGAGTAGACATCCTCGCTGATTGTGCTGCCCGGACCTGCAGACCTGTCGAAGTTTCCATCTATTGACCCGAAAATCCTGTTCGCGGCGTTGGACATGCCATTCCTATCTGGTCAATCCTGAACGGGCGCGCGCAACCGCTCGTGCCATGCGGTTTCCCTGGCTTCCTTGCTAGTGGGTTGCTGTTGGTCTGGAATCCTTCCCAGCGAAAAGTGACAACGTTCCAGGTGGCGCTCTGGTCGGTGGCACCAGCAGTGGCCGAGTCGGTGTTTCCTGTTCTTTCTGGCGCAGGTGATGCAGGATCCGGTCGATGACGTCCTGGTCCTCGATACATGCGATGACCCTGACAGATCCGCCACAAAGACTGCAGACCTCGATGTCGATGTTGAAAACACGCTTTAGCCGTTGAGCCCAGGTCATTGCGGCATGGCGCTCGGCGGGTGTGCGGACTTCTGTGTTGGAGTTCGACTTGACGCCTTTCCCGCGTCTCGCTGGCGTGACGAGCCCTCGCCAGCGATGGTTCGGTGCCAGGACGCCATGGTAGCGGGTCTATGCCGAGCTCCGGACTATGCGGAGTAGGCTCGGCGGCGCCCTTGCTTGAGCGTATAACGCGGAGGTCCATCTGCGCATAGTCAGAGCGCTTCCAGAAAGGCCAGCAGTCGATCGGTGGCTTTAAAGCGAACGGGTTGTGACGATGGAGCGTCCATGCGCTTTAGGGCCGCCTCCTTCATTGTGATATCCGCTTCGAGATACTGGTGGGTGGTGGCCGTGTCTTCATGGCCAAGCCACATCGCGATGACCGTGATGTCGACACCCGACTGCAGTAGATGCATGGCGGTGGCGTGACGAACGGTATGCGGCGATATCGGCCGGCTTCGAAGCGACGGACACTGGACCGACGCTCTGTCGATCGTCACGCGGAGACGGTGCTCGACACCGGAACGGGACATGGGGTTACCGGCCCTATTGGGGAATACGGGAGCCTCGGGCTGGCGGTCGATGCATTCAAGCCAGGCGCGTAATTGAACGGCCGTATTCTTCCACAGCGGGATGACACGCTCCTTCCTGCCTTTCCCGTGCAGGTACACGGCATGGGCACGGTCCAGAAGGACGTCGGCGACACGCAGGCGGATGATCTCGGAGACGCGTGCGCCCGTGTTGTACAACACGGTAAACAACGCGGCATCCCGTTGTCCGCTCCAGGTGTCCCGGTCGGGTGCATCCAGCAGTGCTTGCATCTCATCGCGAGACAGGAGCTCCAGAACGGGCCGATCGAAGCGCTTGCCGGCAATCGCGAGCACGCGCTGGGCGACAGGCAAGGATGCCGGATCGCGCACCGAGACATAACGCATGAAGGAGCGGATCGCAGTGAGGCGCAGATTGCGTGTGCGCGCGCTGCAATGTCGCTCGGTCTCGAGATGATCCAGAAACGACAGGATCATGGGTTCTCTTCATGATGGACGATGTCGGGGAAGGGAAAGTCTCCAGGGAGTCAACGCTATGGATGGCGTATTGTCTGCTCGGAACTAAGCATCGCTTACCTAATGTTGGCGCTCACTACGAAAAGCCGGACGACGCGGATTTGTCTGCATGCTACCAACGATACGTTAAGAGATACTTTTCGGGGAGAGAATGAAATGAAGACCGAAAAAAACTCTATGGCTGCCCTACCTTACCGTTTGAAACGTTTGCTTCCCCGATGGTAATAGCGAGTTTGAACCTAAGCCGTGCATTCGAGGATGGAATGCATAGGCCGATCCAATGCGACAATGAAATTGCAATATTAGTTGTGCTGTTTCTGCTCGTGGTTACCGGGGTTCGCTTCACTATTGATCCTTTTTGCTTCCTGCCGCGACTGATCAGTGATGATCTATCCATATTGTATACAGAGGACAAAGTAATATCCGTATTCCATGCATGTAGAGTTGTGGCTCGCATCACCAATGCTCATATTACTGACGTTCTGGTCGCGTCTGGTTGTTCTGGTGGCCAATCTGGTGGTTCCAGCGTAAATTCTAAGCTGGTTCGGTTGTAGTAAGTGAAAGAGTCCTAAGCGATTTCCCAGACCGAAGTTCCGATCCGGTATCGAGCGCCTTACCGTGAGGTAAAGTTGAAGGGGGGTTGCCCCCCCTTCAATTGAATAACCTGGGAGCCTGTTATCGATTCGGCCCGTTATAGTCAGGGTTGTGCGCATCCATGATGGACTTAGCCAGCGCCTTCAAGTCAGTCTGGTAGCCGTCGTCGTGGGCGTACTTGTCGAGATCAACGCCATAGATAGCATCCATCCAGACATATTCGACGAGATCCTTGAGTAGCTGGCCGCCGTGTCCTTTATAGTCAGTGAACAAGGAGGTAGCGCCGGGACCTTCCAGGTTAGCCAACTCCGGAATGTTACCCGCTTCAAACATCGCGCGTAACTCGTTTACCGCTTGGCCATAAGGAATACTGTAAATGGTGACGCCCGGATACAGCGCACGTAAGTCGTCCACTGCAGGTAGTACCAGGGTGTTGTAGAACAGGTTCCAGAGGTCCGCGTAAGCTTCGGCGTCAGCGTAGTCGGTAGGATAGTCAAACCAGGGTATGCCGATGAAGAATTCGGTATCCGGGTTTTGGGCCAGGGCGTAGTCGAACCAGAGTTGCCAGCCCTCGAGGGACAGTATTGGATTTCCCTCGGGGTCCAGCACAGGGTCACCTCCGGGGGTCAGCTGCCAGTCGCAACAGGTCATACCGAATACATCGACATCACCTGCGTTCAATACTGCCTGAATGTTGGCGCGATGCACCGCATCGTTCCACAGCGCGAGAGGCGCACCGCTCGCACCACCGGAAAACTCCACGTTCTGGCTGTGGCCGTCAACGCCGGCGCGGATGGCGTGGTAGGGCATCTCGTCGGCAAACGGACGGAAGAAACTGTGGCCCATCAGCATCATCTTGTCGCCGGGAATCACACGGAATGGTGCGGCTGGATTGCCCGCTTGAATATCGCTGATAAACGTATCGACGGTGTTGTTGACCGGTCCTGCATCAAGCGTGGGCACGTGGCCCCGGTCCTGGATATAGGCCAACTGGTGGGGTGAGTCTGGTTGGGCAGCGATCACCTGTGATAACCCTTCGTGGTAGTAGTCACAGTTGTGATTAATGCCTTCGGCCAGGGCTTCAGGGATAGCTGGCAAGTTGTGATTACAGAACGGGTCATTGCGGCCGCCCACAAAAAGGAAGGGTACGTCGGTAAACCCGGCGGCGATGCGAGCTTCGGGATGGGCATTCCTGCTCAAGTCGCCATAGAACCCCATTTTTTCAACCACGGCCTCCGAATCGAAGCCCAACTGGTAGGGCGAGCTGGGGTCACCCCCGTAAGCGGCAGTGAGTGGAATCGCGCGCGGTGTGGGGAAGATTGAGTCGGGCACCGCACCGGTGAGGTGAATGCCCTCGGCCACATAGCTCATGGCCAGGTTATAGGTCCCTGTGGACCCTGCACTGCTGCCGTGCGCCCACACTTCGGTAGTCGGATAGTTCGCCACCACGTAGTCCACCGCCGACATGGTTGCCTGCATGCCATTCACCTCGGCATCGGGGTTCGGGTTGTTGGGATAAGGTGTGCCCAGGCCAGAATACAGGTCATGGTCACACATCGAGACTACCACCGTCCTGTAACCCTCCTGGATGCGCCGGGTCAGGGTATTGTTTATCGGCTGACCGTTATTGAGGATTCGGGCTGACAGAGTGTTCTGTAAATCCTGGAAGGTCTCTTCGTTGTTCCAGGTGTCTTCCGTTTGGCCGAGAACTGCGTAGTAATTGCCTTGGTCGTCGTAGTGACCGACGCCGCCGCCGTGCAGGTAAACCCACAGAGGCGCTTCATCATCAGCACTGCCGTTCGCGGGGTTCAGCACCATAAACGTGTAGTTGCCAGACAGGCCGCACTCGTAGGCGGAGTTGCGATAGAAGTCGAATTCGATGGTGAATCCAGATTGGGTAATGGTCTGCTCGCCTGCCATTGCGATCTCTTTGGTGGTGCGCTCTACGACAAATTCGGGTTCGAGATAGGTGATGAATGTCGGGTCTGCCAGCCAGCCCTCCAGTGTCGGGTTGCCCGCCCAGCCAGTAGTATCGATAGTACAGGGTGTGCTGTTGCCGCCGCACAATCCCGCGTCTCTTTGTTTCCAGCCGGCGAATAGCCAGCCGGGTGCTGGATCGGCCACAAATGTTTCATCGAAAAAGATGTCGGTTACGTCCACTGTGCAGTTCTGGTTGGCGGCACACTCTATGGCTGTAGATGTGGTGGTAACGGCGCCCTCCACAGGCGTTTGGATCTCAATTTTGAAAGGGGTAAAGCTATTTTCTTCGTTCGGTTGCTCGGTTTGCGGTGGAGTGTCTGCTATACCTGGTTCTGAACTGGAGCCAGAACCAGAGCCGCCACACCCAACGAGCAGGCACAAGCAGGCCGCCGCAGTACCTTTTAGTGGATGGCGGCTAATAAGGCTTTTCATTTGGTACTTCCTATTTAGTTTTGTCATCGTGGGGGAGTTGCTTCCATAGTGGCTATTGCACAGTTTTGAATCGGGGTTTGGATTGTTGTAACCATTTACGGTGCTCCATCGCTGAATTGCTAGTATTCCACTATGACATAAAGTGTCATATGTCGCCGCAGCCATAAGTTTTGTCATTTTTTTCAGATTGAGAACCCATTCATAGTTTACTCCCGGAAGGGCGATATAGAATCCAGTCCATGGATGCGCTGGCAGTTCCTAGCTTTAGGCGCAAAATGAACAAAGCTTATGTCCTATTCAGGAGGCTGTGTCAGGGAGGATATCAAACGGCATTCGTTCCGCGTATGTCTTGCTCGCCGGAAATTTCGTCGTTTCTTTCACAGTGCGATCAATTTCAAATATCTTACGGGCCTGATCGATGTGCGAATCAGATGATGAGTCAGACGTTCTGTAACCCCACGCACAAACTCGGCAGGTACGGTCGCTATAACTTCATGAATCCATAGGAATTGGCCCGCCTGGCGCGATTCGAAGCCGAAGGCGGCCCCCTTCGACCTGCCGCTTAGGAGTTGGAGGGAGGTGGCTGGTCGTGGGCTGTAAGGCCAAGAAAACGAAAGAGAAAAATCAGGGGGAGGGTATTGCACCGTGCTAACCGAGCCTATGCCGAACTCGATTGAGGTCGGTTCCAGTGCATCCTGAGAGTAAGCCGAAGAATCGTAACAGCTTTTCCAAACCGAACTGCGAACCTCTTTCGATCCGGGGTAGACTGGTTTTCTCGTAGACCGCTTCTCAACTTCCCTGATCACGGTAACTGCTGCGGATAAACAGCTGCTGCGGGGAGATGCCCACCTACACGCTAACTATTGCATGGCGCTAACTGATGACCACTTAGACGGTCCCGGTATGACGTCAATGCGCATTGGGAAAAATGACAAGAACTGCGGTAATGCAGTCATTTTTTTGTACGTCGGCATACTCTAGAGTCGAAATCAGCAGTATGCACTGTGAACAGTGGAAGGCGTCAATTCGAATAATCACAAAATTGCCGGGAGTAGAACATGAATAAAATCAAACCGCTCGTATCCGCCCTCGCTCTCGCTACCTATGGCGCGGGTGCCATGGCCCAGGGCGCTCTTGAAGAAGTGATCGTAACGGCACAGAAACGTGCCCAGAGCATCCAGGACGTGCCTATTTCTATCACGGCGTTCAGCGGCGACTTCCTGGAGGAGAACGGAATCCAGACAATTGCGGGAGTTGCTGAAATTACGCCCAATTTAAACATCGCCGCTTCATCACAGCCCGCCAGCGCTCGTATACAAATACGCGGCATCGGCGCATCGGGCAATAACGCTATTGAGCCCAGTGTCGGTGTATTTATCGACGGTGTGTATTATCCCCGTCCCGGTCCCGTCATTGCCCTGCTGACGGATATCAATTCCTTTGAAGTGCTGCGTGGCCCCCAGGGCACCCTGTTTGGCAGGAACACCGTTGTCGGCGCCATGAACATCACTACCCGTGATCCCTCCTATGAACCCGAAGGAAAGATTGAGGTGGGCTATGGTGACTACGATCTCTATGAGGTCGGCGGTTCCTTTAGCGGTGCACTCAGTGACAGCGTTGCCGGCAGAATTGCCTTTAAGTACGCTGATCGCGACGGCTATGGCGACAATCTCCTTGATGGGGAGGAGTTTGGCGCCAGGGATGACCTGGTCGTGCGCGGCAAACTGCAGTTTGATTTCAGCGATCAGTTGTCGATGCTGGTGACCGCTGACTATGCTGAAGTCAACGCTGAGGGAATTAGTCCCGAAGTTCTGAATTCCACCGTTACCCCCGAGTTCGAGGCAACCACAACGGAACTGTATGGTTCCTCGCCGGTGACGGAAGATACCTATGACTGGAAAATTCACCAGGACGCACAAGACGAGCACGAAGACGAGCAACAGGGCTTGTCCGTTGATATCAACTACGAACTTGCCAATGGCGTGAGGCTGCGCTCGATAACTGCTGCTCGCGAGTGGGAGGCCACTTTCTCTGAGAGCGATTTGGGTTACCCCGTCGCCTTGGTACCCGGTACAACCGACTACGACACCACGACGCTATCGCAGGAATTCCAGCTGTTGTCACCGGGTGGCGAGACCATAGACTGGCTGGCCGGCGTGTACTACTACGAGGAAGACTACGATATCGACTTGTCACGGGATTCACCGGAATCTTTCTGCTATACGCTGGAGAATGTCGTCAGTCCGATTCTTGGGCCCATTTGCCGAGGCGGTCCGGAGGAGGGCGCGACTACCAATACGTTCAGCCAGGAACTGGAGAGCATCGCCGTGTTCGGCCAGGCCACCTGGAACATCAACGAGACCTGGAACACCACGATGGGCCTTCGCTGGACTGATGACCAGAAGGACGGGGATTATGTGGCTGAGGTCAACAACCCCTCCGCCGCGGCGTTTTCTGCAGAAGAATCCGCACTAGGTATGGAGCGGGACGACTCAAAGACCACCTGGTTCGGCAACGTCAACTGGAATGTCACCGAAGACATCATGTTGTTTGCCACCGCGTCTACAGGTTACAAGTCAGGCGGTTTCAACTCGCAGAGTGGAGGGCGGGAAGCCCTTGGGGAGCGGAGAATATTCGCACCCGAGGAGACAACGAACTATGAACTGGGTGTGAAGAGTTCCCTGCTTGATGGGACCATGACGGCCAACGCCACGCTGTATCGGATGGACGTTGACGATTTCCAGGACCGGGCTTTTGATGGGCTGAGCTTTGTCGTGGTGAATGCCGGCGAACTGCGCCAGCAGGGTGTCGAGCTGGACGTCAACTGGGCACCGATCGAACCGCTGCGTATCGTCGCAGGCGTCGGTTACCTGGATTCCGAGTACCTGGACTTTGAGGGTGCCCCGCCCCTGCCAGGTGGCGAGGCACAAGACCTTGAGGGTGAGCGACAGAGCTTTTCACCGGAGTGGCAGACCGCCCTGACTGCCGATTGGACCCAGTCCCTGGGTAACGGCATGCAGTGGTTTGTGGGCGGTAGTTGGAGCTGGGTCGATGAGCAGAATATTGGGGCCTCGTCCAACAACAACCCGCAGTCAGAGCAGGACGCTTATTCCATTGTTAATGCGCGGCTGGGGCTGCGATCCGCATCGGGCGATTGGGATGTCACCCTGTTTGGCTACAACCTCACCGAGGAAGACTATTGCCAGATGATCTATGACCAGGGGTTCGGTGCGCCGCTAGGGGCGGTTGATGCGGAAAACAATACGTCCGTTCAGCGTTGTTCCCTGGGTGCTCCGACCACCTGGGCTGTGCGAGGGACCTACCGATTCTGATTGCGTGTTGTGCGGTTTAGGCCGACCACCAGGTCGGCCTTTTTCTAGCATATTGGTTTTAATCAGTGACTGTTAGAGGTGTTAAGTGCCACAAATCAAACTATACGGTTACGCAACAAGCCCCTATGTGCGCAAAACCGGGTGTTTTCTCTACTACAAGGGGATCGATTTCACCCACGTTCCGGTGAATCCTCTCAAACCCAATGCCACCATCGGGCACACCAATGGCACACAGGTGCCCGTACTGGAAGTGGACGGTGAGTGGCGACGTGAGTCTTCTGATCATGCCCGCTGGCTGGATGAGCTCTTTCCCGAGAAACCGCTTTATCCCTTGGAGCACAAAGAAAAAATCGATGAAATTGATCGCTGGATAAGCGGCACCTATCTGACAAGTCTGTTCAGGGTCGCCATCGATGGCCCCTTTGACAGACAATTTATATCCAGAGCCTGGCGTCTGGCCGCGATTGTTAACGCAGATACGCCGCTACCCTTACCCGTTCGCCTGATTTGGCCGCTGGGGCTTCGCAGGGCGAAATTTATCCAGCACATGGCCCAACATATGGATCTCACCGAGAGCTTTGAGGACATGCAAGTTCGCATTTTTTCAGAACTCGTAGCGCACATTGGTGACGGTCCCTATATGGGCGGGCTGGATCAGCCGACCATGCTTGATTTTGCTGTCTTTCCACAGATGGTATTTGGCTACCTGTTTGGCTTGCAAGAGAGCTTAATCGCGGCAATGGACCCGACAGTAAAGGCTTGGTTGAAGCGCGTGTCTGATCATTTGCCGGAAAACCCCACGCTGGCAGCTGACAAAATGCAGGTCCATTCCCTGGCAGAGGCTCTGGCCTGACACCCACGTTCCAGGAATCCTGGAAGGCGAAATAGAGCACGGATTACAAAACAATCACCTGGGAGAACTAAATTATTGTGTATTATCTCTATGGCGCGCCGCACTCGGCTTTTACAGCAAAGGCGCGGTCTTACCTGATTAAGCAAGGCATTCCCTTCGAAGAGCGCGCTTTCGGTCACCCTCGCTTTATGATGGATATCGTTTCCGCCACTCAACGGCTGATGGTTCCTGTGCTGGAGACTGACGATGGCTTGTTTGTGCAGGACACGTCCGACATTCTGGACTGTCTCCAACAGCGAGGCTTGGAAAAACTACCCTCGCGCCCCGAAGGTGCCGTGGCCCGCGCAGTTACCCATTTGTTCGAGCTTTTCGGTGGGGAGGGTCTGCTCCGGGCGGGGATGTTTTATCGCTGGTTTTTTGATGAGACCAACATGCCGTTCATCGAGAACCAATTTGGTTTGTTTCTGGCGCCCGGTATGCCCGCAGATCAGCGGCTGGAATTGACCCTCAGTCAAACGGGCGCCATGCGCATGCGGTCGGCTGCTCTTGGGGTGACCGAGGCGACCGGCCCGGCTATCGAAGAAAGCTTTCTGGACTTCCTTGGTGCCTTTAATGACCATCTAGAGGAGCACCCCTACCTTGTTGGTGCAACTCCCACGTTGGGGGACTATGGCCTGCAGATCATGCTCTATGCTCACTTGGCGCGCGACCCCTATCCAGCGGCCATACTAAAGGATCAGGCGCAAGCGGTAGTGCGCTTTACCGAGCGCATGAACCAGCCTGGCATCTGTGCGCCCGAATACATCGATTATCCGGAAGGTTTTTTTGCCGATGGTGAAGTGCCAGAGACACTCAAAGCGATGATGAAACTGGTGGCTGTGGATTACTTACCTGAGTTTGAGGCCAACATTGCTTTGCACAATCAATGGTTGGACGAGAACCCTGTAGAGGAGGGCGCCCCTATATTTGCCGATGAAAAGCGCCCGACACTGGGATTTATACAGTTTGCATTGCGCGGTTCAGAAATCTCGTGCAGTGCACGCAGCTATTCGCTGTATATGCTGCAACGCCTGCAGGACTGGTTTGATCAACTCAGCCCAGAGCAACGGAAACCTGTGTTGCTAGTGTTTAATGAAACCGGTTGTATGCCCTTCCTTGAGCAACGTTGCAGCCGGAGAGTAGAGCGGGCGAGTTACAAGGAAGTTTGGGGCGGCCCAATGCGTCCGTTTAGCAAATGAGAAACAGCAAGCGTGATTTCAGACAATGAAACTTGAGTAGGCAATTTATGAATCGTAAAGACATTTATCTGGGAATGGCTATTGTTGGCACACTAGCGCCCGCGATAGTAGGCGCCCCTTATGTTCTTGAACATGGATTTAACCCGGCGCAGCTGATGCCTGCCATATTCAGTACGCCGATTTCCGCCATGCTGGGGATTAACGTGATTATCGGCTGCATCACTCTGGCGATACTAATGCACACCGAAGGCCGTGAGCTAGGTATAAAAACATGGCCGCCGATACTCGCGATCACAATATTCGGTATTTCCAGTGGACTCCCGCTCTACCTTTACCTGCGAGAGAGTCAACACGCCTGACCTCTCTCAGGAGCGGATTCAGGGCTAATTTCATCGAATACACACAACAGGACCTCCAGCAATGAGTACTAGTCTTTTTGATTTAAGCGGTAAAGTCGCGCTCGTCACCGGCGCCAGTCGCGGCATTGGAGAGGCCATTGCCAGGTTGCTTGCCGAGCAGGGTGCCCATGTGATTGTTTCCAGCCGCAAGGTCGACGATTGCAAGTTGGTGGCGGACAGTATCAGGGCCGATGGTGGCAACGCTGAGGCGCTGGCCTGCCATGTGGGATCGATGGATGATATTACGCGTACTTTCGACACCATCAAGGAGGCACACGGCCGCCTGGATATCCTGGTTAATAACGCCGCCACCAATCCCTACTTCGGTCATATTCTGGATACCGACCTGGCGGCTTATAGCAAGACTGTCGAGGTCAATGTGCGCGGCTACTTTTTCATGTCAGTCGAGGCGGGCAAGCTGATGCGGGAGCAGGGCGGCGGTGCCATCGTGAATGCCGCTTCTGTCAGCGGGCTGCAGCCCGGTCCTATGCAAGGCATCTACGCCATTACCAAGGCGGCGGTAATCAATATGACCAAGGCCTTCGCCAAGGAGTGTGCGCCGCTGGGTATTCGCTGCAACGCCATCCTGCCAGGACTAACACAGACCAAGTTCGCCGGTGCACTGTTCACTCACGAAGAGATCTACAACGAGGCATTGAAAACAATCCCCATGGGGCGTCATGCAGAACCGGAGGAGATGGCAGGTACCGTTCTCTACCTGGTTTCCGACGCTGCCAGTTATACCAACGGTGAGTGCATTGTGGTTGACGGTGGCTTTACCCTGTAGTGAAAAATAGTTAAACGACAGAGAGAATAGATCATGGATTTCGCATATTCAGCCAGAACCGAAGAGTTACGCGCCCGCGTACAAAATTTTATGGACGAGCATATTGTCCCGCGCATCCGCCAGTACAACGAGGAAGTACAGGCCGGAAACTACCCCGTATCCTTCATGGCCGACCTGCGTGAACTGGCTAAATCAGAAGGGCTGTGGAATATGTTCCTGCCGCACCTCAAGGACGGCCAGCCCGGCACTCGCCTCACCAATATGGAATACGCACCCCTGGCGGAGATCATGGGCGACTACAAACTATGAACGCAATGAATGCGACTATCCACTTACCTATTCTCCACGGGGCGAACATACCACTTATTGTGCGCAAAGTTCGCGTGGCTCCTGGGTATAGCGCATTATCTCCAAATATTAAGGAACAATTTGATGTTTGATATTTATGTAGAACGAGTGATTGATAAAGATATTAACACTGTGTTTGAACTAATGGCTGATCACGAGGGGAGTTCTCAATTCAGAGGCATAAAAAACGTAAAGCTTTTAGAACCGGGTGACTCAGAAAAAAATGGTGTGGGCGCTTTGCGGCAGGTCGATCTGGGCGCAGTAAAATTTAATGAGCGAATCACCTGCTTTGAAAGGCCACACCGCATGGAATACATGATCGAAAAATCTAGTCCGCTTCCATTTAAACATGAGCAAGGGACGATTACGCTACAGGAAGACAATGGCGGCACCAGGGTTATCTGGATATCCAAAGGCACCATCAATATACCCATACTGGGAGCGTTGTTGCTGGATAAAATATTTGAGCGTAAAGGCAATCAGGGCTTTGGTTCATTGTTGAAGCAGCTATCCGAGCTATAGCTATGAAAGCCCGTATGATCCCTCCACATATAAGCATTTTAAATTCTCACAGGACTGCAGCATGACAGCTCAAGGGACAAACACGCAGTGGCTGATTTATGGCGCCAATGGCTACAGTGCACAACTGGCGATAGAAAAAGCCGTAGCGCAGGGCCTGAAGCCTATTGTTGCCGGTCGCAATCAAAACGCCATAGAAGCGCTGGCCAAACAATTTGATTTACCTCCGCGAGTTTTTGATTTGAGTAATATCGACCGCGTCGCAGAGCAGATAGCCGACGTTTCCATCGTCAGCCATTGCGCCGGTCCTTTTTCCGCCACAGCCGAGCCAATGATGAAAGCCTGTATTAAAGCCGGCACTCATTACACTGATATCACCGGAGAGGGCAGTGTGTTTGGTCTTGCTCAGGAGCTGCATGATCAAGCCAAAGAGGCTGGAGTGGTACTAATGGGGGGCGTGGGTTTTGATGTTATTCCCACCGATTGCCTTGCCAATTTTTTGCAGCAACAGTTACCCGATGCCACTCACTTGGTGATGGGCTTTGATGGCAAGATGGATCTCAGCCCAGGTACCAGCAAAACAATGGTGGAAGGAATTTCTCAGGGTATGGCAGTGCGTCGCAATGGCGCCATTAAGAGAGTGGGACGTGGCTTTGAAATGCGCACCATTGATTTTGGCCTTGGTCCAAAAACGTCTTCGGTGGCCCCCTGGGGCGATCTTTATACGGCTTATTGGCAAACCAAAATTCCGAATATTTCTATTTATGTGCCTTTTCGAGGCAGCAAGCTGGAAATCATGTTGTTCCCTTTGATTAAGCTGGCGATGTCGATCCCTTCTGTTCGTAACCGTGCCATGGAGAAAGCTGGTCGTGCCATAGGGCCAAACCCTGAAAAACGTGCCAATACGCGCATACATGTATGGGGCGAAATCAAAAATACCAGCGGTAAGCTTGTATCAGCCGGTATCGAAGTACCCGACGGTTATACCGTCACCATGGATGGCATTATCATGACTGCGAATTTTTTGCGAGATTATCAAGGTGAGGGTGGTTGTTACACGCCGTCGCAGCTAATGGGGCATACACTCGCCGAGCAACTGCCTGGCGCTGGTACCTTCAAAGTTCTTTAACGTTAGAGAGTGAGTGGGGATAGCCCACTGTTAATACTCAGAAAATATTTTATGACCAAAATTTTAGTTTTATGTATTAAGGAATACATATCATGTTAAACGCTTTACAACTTGAAACGACTTTTTTGTTTGCCGCAATTTTCGGCATTCTGCATGTGGTTTTCACCCTGCGAGTGGGATCTTATCGGCTTTCAAGCAAAATTAGTTTGGGCGATGGGGGGGATAAGACTTTATTGAAACGGGTGCGCGCCCATGCCAATTTTGTTGAGAATGTGCCGATGGGTTTGTTGTTATTGTTATTGAACGAGCTCAATGGCATGGCGGAAAATACCTTGTTGATTCTTGGTTCGGTTTTTCTGTTTTCCCGTTTGATTCATTACGTGACGATTGTTTCTCGACTTTTACCTGTGTTTATGCGTCCTTTGTCGATGCTGGGCACTCTGGGTGTGATATTGACCAGTGCTATTTTACTCGTTGTTTGATGAATATAAATAATGGGGTGACGACAAAAGACACTTGAAAGCACATACATGTATGGGGCGAAATAAATAATGCCAGCGGCAAGCTTGTATCAGCCGGTATCGAAGTACCCGATGGTTATACCGTCACCATGGATAGCATTAGCATGACTGCCGATTCTTTGCGAGATTTTCAAGGTGAGGGTGGTTGTTACGCGCCATCGCAGCTGAAGGGGCATACACTCGCCGAGCAACTGCCTGGCGCTGATTCCTTAAAGTGTCTTTAACGTTTTAATGCAATGAAGTTTGGAGGAAAACAATGAGTACATTTGTACGATCGATTGGGTTGATCTGCGTGGTTCTATGGCTGACCGGCTGCTCCGACCCTGACAAAGTGCCACAAACGCATATATCAACGCCCCCTGTGAAAGCGGTAACAGCGGATGCGAAATCCGTAACAGCCGAGGTAGAGCGGTTTCCACTTCGAACCGCGCTATTCGGAGATCTGCACGTGCATACGAGCTGGTCCGCAGACGCCTATGCCGGGGGCAATCGACTCGGGCCGAATTCGGCATACCGATTCGCTAAGGGTGAGAAGGTCGAACTGCAGACCGGTATTGAGGCGCAATTGCCGGTGCCGCTTGATTTCGTGGCGCTGACAGACCACGCAGAGAGCTTTGAAATCCTGCCTTGCACCATGTCGCCTGACTCACCTGAGTTCGACTTGCAGTTGTGCCGGGACATACGCTCGGGGGATCTCGATCAGGCAACTATGCTGAAGCAGGCCTTTGACATGGCTGGAGTAAGACCCCAGCCGCATCAGTACGACATCTGCGGTGATGACAAACGGTGTCGGGCCAACGCCATTGCGGCCTGGCAGCGGGTGCAGGAAGTGGCCAATGCGCACGACGACCCCGGCCGGTTCACGGCTTTGATCGGTTACGAGTTTTCCTCACTGCTCACCGAAATGGGGATGTTGCACCGCAACGTCATTTTTCGCGGTACCGACGTTATCCCTCACGCCATTTCATCCATGGATGTGCGTACGCAGAAAGATTTCTTCGCTCAACTCGATGCGGCCTGCGAAGAGCCCTGTGAAGTACTCACCATTCCACACAACACCAACTTCTCCTGGGGCCTCACCTTTTCTCGCACCGACGAAGAGGGCGCCGCTTATACCAGTGAAGATCTGGAACGCCGCGCTCGCATCGAGCGCCTGTTTGAGGTGACGCAACAGAAGGGTAACTCCGAGTGCCAGATCAGCGTCGGTGCGGCTGATGAGGACTGCAACGTTGGCAATATATTTCCGCCCTGTGAAGGGGAGGACGATCGACGCTGCGCGAGCGAAGGCTCGTTCTTACGCAATGCGCTGCTCGACGGTCTCGCGCTGGGTACGGAGAGGGGGATCAATCCTTATAAGCTCGGCGTTATTGGCTCTACAGACACGCACACGTCCGATCCCGGCAATACCCGGGCGGGTACCCCGACTCTGCTCAAACCGGCCGAGGGCATCGGCTTTGCGGTAGATCGGGTGATGGGAGCAAAGAGCCCCGTGATGGGGCCCGTGATAAAATTGTCGCCGGGTGGCCTGGCGGGCGTGTGGGCAGAGGCCAACACCCGCGCCGATATTTTCGATGCGATGAAGCGTCGCGAAACTTTCGCAACCAGCGGGTCGCGCATGCGCATCCGTTTTTTCGGCGGTAATCTGCCCGAGGATGTCGGCGCCCGGGACAATCCGGTCGCACTCGCCTATAAACGCGGCGTCCCCATGGGATCTGACCTTACTGCCAGCAGTGCTCCACGTTTCTGGGTGTGGGCCATCCAGGATCCAGACGGTCCGCCGCTTGACCGAATTCAGATCGTCAAGGGGTGGGTCGAGAACGGTGAAAAGCGCCAGCGTGTGCGGGACGTCGTGTGTTCGAACGGGCGGCTACCGGGTGCTTCGGGGAAATGTCGCAGGACGACTGCTGATGTGAATCTTAAAACCTGCGAGCGCACCGGCAAAGAAGGTGCTTCAGAGCTGCAAGTCACGTTCTCGGATCCTGACTTCTCTGCCGAACAGTCGGCATTCTATTATGCGCGTGTGCTGGAGAACCCCAGTTGCCGCTGGACGACGCGGTTTGCCAATAGTGCTGATCGGGATCTGCCCGATGACCTGCCCGCGACGGTGCAGGAACG
>DOVB01000104.1 GCA_003520285.1 Halieaceae bacterium | reverse complement strand
TACGAAGACATCATGGCGGTTGATCTGGCTCACGATGTCTTTTCCTCGGAGCCCATCATCACCATAGGCGAACCCCTCGAAGATTTTGATCTGCCGATGTTTATTGCCATGGACAGACCCAAGCACGACGATCAGCGTCGCGTGGTGGCGCCCGTGGTCGGTCCTGCTAACCTCCCTAACTTTGAAAAGCTTATTCGCGAGCGAACGCAATCGGTTCTTGATGATCTTCCGATTGGTCAAGAATTTGACTGGGTTGATGCTGTATCAGTCGAGCTGACGACACGCATGTTAGCGACTCTGTTTGACTTCCCCTACGAGGATCGTGCGCGCCTAAAACGTTGGTCTGATGTCGCGACCGCGACACCGGGTGCGGGAGTGATCGACAGCGAAGAACAGCGCCGCGAAGAGCTCATGGAATGCGTCACCGTATTTTTGGAACTGTGGAACAAGAAAGTCAACCAACCCCCGCAGTTTGATTTCATCTCTATGCTCGCTCACGGCGAAAGTACCAAAAACATGGATATGATGGAGTATCTTGGGAACCTTCTGTTACTCATCGTAGGTGGTAATGACACCACCCGTAATACGATGTCAGCAAGCGTGTTGGCCATGCATCAGAATCCCGATCAGTTTGCCGAAGTGCGGGCTGATCACGGCAGAATCCCTGATATGGTCAGTGAAACCATCCGATGGCAAACCCCGCTGGCGCACATGCGTCGCCGCGCTAAAATAGATACCGTGCTCGGTGGCAAGGCTATTAGAGCGGGCGATAAAGTCGTTATGTGGTATATCTCTGGGAATCGAGACGAAAGCGTCTTTCCCAACGCCGATCAGTTTGACCTGAATCGCGATAACCTTCGACGCCACTTAGCCTTTGGCTTCGGGATCCACCGGTGCATGGGAAATCGGCTGGCCGAGATGCAACTGAGGATCGTGTGGGAAGAAATCTTAGCCCGATTCGATCGCATCGAAGTGGTGGGCGAGATTGAACGTGCGACCTCCGTGTTTGTTCGGGGCATTACGAAGTTACCGGTGGTCTTACATCGAAAGTCGTAGCGCCGAGTTCGCAATGAGTCAATTAGACGCTGCCTGACGTTCAACGCGACAAAAAAAAGGCCCGCTTAAGGCGGGCCTTTTTATTATTACAACGCTATTAGAAGCGATAGCTCACATCGACGCCATACGCTGCTTTAGCAGACGGATGGTTGAAAGTGCCACCGAACTCAGGTGCCGGAATAACTTCCTGTAAGTATTGCTCATCTGTCACGTTCTTGCCCCACGCTGTGATACTCCACTGCTCACCCGAGAGCGACGCTCTTAGATTCACTGTTTCGTAGGCGTCACGACGCGCATTAGAGCCTGTTGCTGGATCAGAAAAATCAGCATTGAAGCCTGGCCCAAAGAAGGCGTTCCAAATGGTTGGAGTTTGCTCTCCTTGCAGTGTGTGGAACCACATCTCGCCCACGTACTGCCAGTCTGCTCTCAAGCTAAGCTCCATTCCGTTGCCCAATGCTTTGACATACTGAGCACCCAGAGTTGCTGTTTGATCAGGCGCCTGTGGCACATCATTACCCACGGATAAAGGACGATTGCGGTTGGCTTCAATCTCTGATGACATAAAACCAACGCCACCAAATAAGCTCAGTTCTTCATTGAGCACAAAGTTGACATCCGCTTCAAAGCCTTCGATCGACAACTCGTCAATGGTTGTTACACTTCGCAACAAACCAAACGGACCGGCAAAGAACTCGAAGAACTGGTTGTCATCGACGCTCGTTCTGAATACCGCCGCATTGACGCGCAGACGACGATCCATGAACTCACCCTTCAAACCCAACTCAACGTTGGTCGATACTTCTTTCTCATAAGCATCTTCAACCGTGATACCGGCATTTACCGCTTCACCTGCACCGCCATAACCCGCATTGAACCAGAAGTTCAACAGATCTTCGGTACCCACTGAGTTGAAACCACCGCTTCTGAAACCGACGCCGTAACTGGCGTAGACATTCACCGCATCACTCGCCTGCCAGCTCCACGTCACTTTAGGCTGGAGTTGAGTGAAGGTCTCGCTTCGATCGGGAATACCATTAGGAAAAGTAGTCAGCGCCGCGTTAATCGGAGTGGGCTGAAACGATGCATCCAACAGGTTCACGTTAAGGCCTGATCCTGGGACGTTGGGTACTTTATTGTTCACGTCACGAACCTCGCGGTCGTAGCGCATCGCGAACGCCAACTCCATGGTCTCTGACATATCGAATTCGACCTGACCATAGACCGACGCCACTGAGGTATCAAAATCATCCCAGAATAATAAGTCAGTCGGATTCGGTCCCGTTGCTGGTACGTAAGGCTGCCGCAAGAAACCTTGGCCTGTATCAGCACCGTAAGCGACCACAACTTCGCGCTCGATCTCGGCAATATAAGCACCGGCGATCCAGCGAACATCAGAATCTTCTTTGCTGGTAAATCGAACATCCAGCGATAGATCCGTTTGGTTGCGCTCTTGATACTGGTATCCATCACACGTTAATGGTGTGTATGGGCCATAAACACCCTGAAAATCTGCACCAGGGGGCAATACACCAAATGGCTGGAAGGCCGGTCCGAACAAATCCTCACGGGTGAAGCTGTTCAGAGTGGCGCGATCTGACTGACATGACGAGGTCAATTCGTAGCCATAAAATGTTGCAGCGGTTCCATCCGACAACAAATACTCTTCGAGATCGTTATACGCGAAGCTTGCCGTCATATCCGCAAAGCCAACATCGGTATCGAGCTTGGCGGCAAAATCGAATGTCTCTTGCTCGTT
>DOVB01000258.1 GCA_003520285.1 Halieaceae bacterium | reverse complement strand
ATTGAAGAGGGTGGGCTCGATATCACGAGCAGTGCCGAGATTGCCTTTGTGGTGTCGTCTGGGTGCGATTATTACCAGCCGATTGCTTATCCCCAAGCGATCGAGGGCGGGCTTGCGGTAGAGCACTTGGGTCGTTCATCGGTACGATATCGCATTGGTATCTTCGCCACGGGTGCGTCCGAGGCCTCTGCCTGTGGCTTTTTTACCCATGTGTTTGTCAAGCGTGACAGCCAGGCGTCATGCCCGATTCCTGAAGCGATCCGCAGCGCGCTATCTCGGCTCGCGCCTTAGAGTTTCCGAGAGAGTAAAAGTGCCACGAGCATGAGTCCTACGAACAGTGCTGAGGCAAGGTGGGGGTAGTGAGGGTCGATCTGGTAGAGATATCCCGCGCCTACAGGGCCAATGCCAAATCCAATCGCTGGACAGCCTGCAATCATGCCGGCAGCGGCACCCTGTTCATGCGGTGCAACCGCAAGTGAGGTCGCAGAAATAATCGAGGGCATGGTACACCCCACGCCCATACCCATCACACCCATGCCTAATGCAATCAGAACAAAGTTGTTGCTCGAGGCAATGACCAGTGCGCCAGCACTAATGAGTCCTAATCCGATCTTTATAAATTGGCCCGGCTGAAGGTTGACCCATTGCATTACGATGGTTTGTATCACTAGCGTGAAACTGGCGGAGGTGAGCATCGCGATACCCGTTAACTGAGCCGTACGAACACCTGTTAGCTTGAGCTGATCTTGCAGAAAAAATCCGAGAGTTTGCTGAACTCCGGCAAAGCCCATGAAAGTGCCAATGGCAATAATGACGAAAGGCCAAATACGCGAGTCGGAGTAGCGTAATTTCAGGGCATTGTGACGAGGCTGTCGATCGGCCGGTGGTGTCGGAGGAATAATCTTCCAGACTAAAACGGCCATAATCAGAGCTAAAACGGCAGCGGCGTAGAGTGGCGCCATCAGACCAAAGGTGGCGGTCGCGCCTGCAAATGCTGGACCAAGGATCATGCCCATACTTGTGGCGGTACCGAGTTTTGCCATCGTCTTTGTGCGTTTCTCGGGCGTTGTATGGTCGGCGGCATATGCCGTGGTGCTGGGCCCGGTAGCCGACATAATCGCTGCATGCAAGCAACGAGCTACGAGCAGTGATGCGAACAAGCCCGCACCGGATAACGTGCCGTTGATACCGAGTATAAAAATGCTTGCGAATGCGGTGGTGCCAAAACAGTAACCCACCAACCCAATTAAGATCACCGGTCGTCGGCCGACACGATCACTCAACCGGCCCCAGTAAGGGGAGGCAAAACCAAAGGTTAACGACGAGCAGGCGATCAGTGTCGTGATTGCGAGCTCGCTCATTTCGACTTGTCGACCGAGCGGCGCGAGAATCGCAAAGGTCATGGATTGTCCCATTCCAATCGCGACCAAACTCGCTATTAGCAGAGCGAAGTGCTTGGTGGGGAACGTGTTGGAGCTCATAAAACTCGGGGCCTATTTTTGAAACCATGAAAGCCAGCGTGGGTAGCTCACCGGGAATAGTCGAGCAATTAAACTGACCCACTGCGCATCGCGGCCTATAAGACAGCGGGGCGCTCGTTGGTCGATCGCACGAAAAATAGTGGTAGCTGCTTGAGCGGGTGTCGAGGGCGCCATGGTATCAAAATCTGCTGCTGCCTGCTCGGAGTTTGTATCGGAATTTAAGATCGTTGCACTGCGGGCAATATTGGTCTTGATTCCACCAGGGTGGACGCAACAGACGTGAATAGCCTCTGCTGCTAACTCTTGTCGCAGTGCTTCAGTGTAGCCTCTGACCGCGAACTTTGAGGCATTGTAAGCAGACTGCGAGGGCACGCTGATGAGACCAAAGATAGAAGAGATATTGACCAAGTGAGGGTCAGTTGATCGACGCAGTAAGGGCAAGAACGCCTTTGAGCCGTTGACGACGCCCCAAAAGTTGACATCCATGACTCGAGCAATAGCCTCATTCGATTGCACATCTGCGTTGGCAATAAGAGCAATGCCGGCGTTATTAATAATGATATCGACTCCACCAAAGGACGTATCGATATCATCCCGCCACTGCTGTACTTCAGAGAGACTACTCACGTCGACTCGGTGGACTAGGCATTGTTCGTTGGATAGGCCCTTCTGGTCGCGCCATTGAAGTAAGGCTTCAAGATTGAGGTCGCTCAAGGCCAGCAAATGCCCGCGTTGCAGAGCCATCTCGGCCAGTGCTTGACCGATACCACTGGCCGCGCCAGTAATCGCTGTAATTGTTCTCTGCACAATCTTCTCCTTGTTTATTTAGGGCGTCTACTCTATCATGCGCGATTAAATGTACGAGCTAAAATTTAACCACATTGAATTTCCTAGAGCTGCCAGCAGTTTGGTATTCAATGGTCAATTAAAGCGAGATTTGGGCTAACCAATCTCGCTTTTTTTGAGCCCGCTACTTATGAATTTCGCTTTAATTTCAGGAGGTGTTCTTGTTCACGCCAGCCATACTCGCCCTTGAAAATGGACGTGTGTTTCGAGGGGAAGCGATTGGAGCGATGGGGTCTGTCGTTGGCGAAGTGGTTTTCAATACCGCGATGTCGGGATATCAAGAAATCCTAACCGATCCTTCATACGCTAAACAGATTGTGACGCTGACCTACCCCCACATCGGTAATACCGGTTGTAACTCTGAGGATGAAGAGTCGTCATCAGTGTGGGCTCAGGGTTTGATTATCCGAGATCTGCCATTGGTCGCATCTAACTATCGGTCACAGGAAGACTTATCTCACTACCTTAAGCGCAACAATATCCTGGGCATCGCAGAGATTGACACGCGCGCGTTGACTCAGGTTCTGCGCCAGCAAGGGGCCCTGTCAGGCTGTATTATGGCGGGTGATGATATCGATGAGGCTGCCGCGATAGGGCAAGCGAAGGCGTTCAAAGGTTTAAAAGGAATGGATCTGGCCCAGCACGTGACTACAGATGCGCCGTTCGAGTGGCGTTCGGGTAGCTGGATCTGGAATCAAGGTTTCAGTGAGCTGTCCGATGCAAATGAGCAGTTCCACGTGGTCGCTTATGATTTTGGTGCAAAGCGAAATATCCTACGAATGCTTGTCGACCGCGGTTGTCGTTTGACGGTTGTACCTGCAACGACACCTGCCGATGCGGTTCTTGCGCTGCAACCCGATGGTGTATTTTTATCGAATGGCCCTGGGGATCCAGAGCCCTGCACCTATGCCATTAGCGCCATTCAACAGATTTTAACGACCGATATCCCCGTCTTTGGTATTTGTTTGGGACATCAGCTTTTGGGCTTAGCCAGCGGCGCCTCGACTCTAAAGATGAAGTTCGGGCACCACGGTGCGAATCATCCGGTTCAAGATTTGCGCAGTCAGCGCGTCATGATTACCAGCCAGAATCACGGTTTTGCGATCGACGATAGCCATATGCCGGAGTGTTTAGAAGTGACTCACGTGTCACTCTTTGATGGATCTGTGCAAGGAATTCAGCGCAAGGATAAACCCGCATTCAGTTTTCAGGGACATCCAGAAGCGAGCCCAGGCCCGCACGATGCAGCCCACCTTTTTGACCACTTTATTGAGCTTATGACGGCGCGCAAGGAAGACTAAACCGACATGCCAAAACGTACCGATATCAAGAGTATTTTAATTCTAGGCGCCGGACCGATTGTGATTGGGCAGGCTTGCGAGTTCGATTACTCCGGAGCTCAAGCCTGTAAAGCGCTGCGCGAAGAGGGTTACCGGGTCATTCTGGTGAACTCCAATCCGGCGACCATAATGACGGACCCCTCGATGGCGGATGCGACCTATATCGAGCCCATCGAATGGGAGACTGTGGCCCGTATCATCGAGGTGGAGCAGCCCGATGCCTTGTTGCCCACTATGGGCGGGCAAACGGCACTTAACTGCGCCCTCGATCTTGATAAGCACGGCGTTCTTGCGAAGTACGGTGTCGAGATGATTGGCGCGACCAAAGAAGCCATTGATAAAGCCGAAGATCGGCAGCTGTTTGACGATGCTATGAAGCGGATTGGCCTAGAAACGCCACGCGCTTTGACGGCGCACTCCCTGAGTGAGGCTTATGAAGTACTCGAAAATATCGGCTTGCCTTGTATCATCCGTCCGTCGTTTACCATGGGCGGTTCAGGCGGTGGGATTGCATATAACCGCGAAGAGTTTGAAGAGATCTGTATCCGTGGCTTTGATCTGTCTCCGACCAACGAGTTGTTAATTGACGAGAGCTTGATTGGTTGGAAAGAGTTTGAGATGGAAGTTGTCAGAGACAAGAACGACAACTGTATCATCGTCTGTTCAATTGAAAATTTTGACGCCATGGGCGTGCACACCGGTGACAGCATTACCGTAGCGCCGGCACAGACTTTGACCGATAAAGAACTGCAGATTATGCGCGATGCTTCGCTTGCAGTGCTGCGTGAGATTGGCGTTGAGACAGGTGGATCCAACGTCCAGTTTGGGCAAGATCCCAAAACTGGGCGCTTTGTGGTGATCGAGATGAATCCTCGGGTCTCTCGATCTTCCGCGCTAGCCTCTAAGGCGACGGGCTTTCCTATTGCGAAAGTGGCTGCAAAGCTTGCTGTTGGCTACACCCTTGATGAACTCAAAAACGATATCACTGGCGGAGCCACGCCTGCTTCATTCGAGCCCGCCATCGATTATGTCGTGACTAAAATACCGCGCTTTGCCTTCGAAAAATTTGATACTGCAAACTCGCGGCTGACCACTCAGATGAAGTCTGTGGGTGAGGTCATGGCTATCGGCCGGACTTTCCAGGAATCGTTGCAGAAAGCCATGCGTGGTCTCGAGGTTGATTCCGCTGGTTTCGAGCATCAGATCGATGTCATGAATCTTGACCAGCGTGATGAGCTCATCAATGAATTGACTAACCCGGGTCCAGATCGGTTGTGGTTCTTGGGCGACGCATTCCGAGCCGGCTTAAGTGTGGATGAGGTGTATAAGCTCTCGGGCGTTGATCCGTGGTTTCTAGTGCAAATCGAGGATCTTATCAAGACCGAAGATTCGCTCAAGAATACCGAGCTCGAAGAGATTGATCACCGCTTAATGTGGCGTCTAAAGCGCAAAGGTTTTGCTGATAAACGCCTAGCGGTACTGTTAAATAAAGAAGAGTCCACCGTGCGTGATTATCGCCAGGGTTTGGGTATTCGACCAGTGTATAAGCGCGTTGATACTTGTGCGGCTGAATTCGCTTCTGAGACTGCGTATCTTTACTCGACCTACGAAGAAGAGTGCGAAGCTCGGCCTACCGATCGGAAGAAAATTGTCGTGTTAGGCGGCGGCCCCAA
>DOVB01000210.1 GCA_003520285.1 Halieaceae bacterium | reverse complement strand
CGCTGGCCCTGAGCTTACCGCCGTCTACAAACATAGCGCTTCTGAGCAAAACGCCGCTGAATCACGGGAGCACCTACTGGGCCCAAGGTGGCATGGCCGCGGTAGTTGACGCCGCGGATACCATAGAATCCCACGTGCAGGATACCCTGGTGGCAGGTGCCGGCTTGTGTCAGCGCGCAGCCGTCGAATTTACCGTGTCGGAAAGCACCGCGGTGGTTGACTGGCTGGTATCGTTGGGCGTGCCATTTGACCGATTAGATGCAGTCGACAACGCGAACCCCAATTTCCACCTCACCCAGGAAGGTGGTCATAGCCACCGTCGTATTTTGCACGCTGCAGACGCCACCGGCAAAGCCATCTCTAAAACGCTCAGTAGGCATTTGCTTGCTGCCGACAACATCGACGTCGTCACTCAGAAAGTCGCGGTCGATGCGATCGTGCAAGAAGGTGTTTGCCGAGGACTGTATGCGCTTGACCGCGACACGGGTCAAGTGGATGTTTATCAAGCGAAAGCGGTGGTCTTAGCCACCGGCGGCGCGAGTAAGGCCTATTTATATACCAGTAATCCAGACGGCAATAGCGGCGACGGGATCGCCATCGCATGGCGCGCAGGATGCCGTGTTGCCAATATGGAGTTCAACCAATTTCACCCGACGTGTTTATTTCATCCAAAGGCCAAGTCGTACCTGATTACCGAGGCCATCCGTGGCGAGGGGGGTCACCTCCTCTTGCCCTCAGGTGAGCGTTTTATGCATCGCTTTGACCCACGAGCCGAACTGGCGCCGAGAGACATCGTCGCAAGAGCAATTGACCACGAAATGAAGCGTCTTGGTGCGGACCACTTATTACTCGATATTTCGCACAAACCCGCCGAGGAAGTTTTAAGGCTCTTTCCTAATGCGGCGAAACGCTGTGCTGAATTCGGGATTGATATCACGAAAGAGCCGATTCCCATCGTGCCTGCCGCTCATTATACCTGCGGCGGTGTCATCGTGGATCAGTTCGGCTGCACCGATATCGAGGGTCTGTATGCAATTGGAGAAACCTCGCATACGGGGCTACATGGTGCCAATCGTATGGCGAGTAACTCGTTGTTAGAATGCCTGGTCTACGGCCGCTCGGCTGCTCAACATATCCAAAGAAATCGACTAGTGGCGACTGCGCTACCCTTAGATTGCGCATGGGATGAGAGCCAGGTCACGGACTCAGATGAAGATGTCGTGATTTCTCATAACTGGGATGAGCTCAGGCGTTTCATGTGGGACTATGTGGGCATAGTGCGCAGCGATAAGCGCCTCGAGCGTGCCCAACATCGGTGTGATCTGCTCAGCGCGGAAATTCACGAATACTACTCAAACTACCGGGTGAGTAACGATCTACTCGAGCTCAGGAATCTTGTCGTTGTGGCGGATTTGATGATTCGGAGCGCACGGGCACGGAAAGAGAGTCGAGGCTTGCATTACACGATCGACTACCCGCATACGCTAGATGAAGCAGTGGATACAGTGCTGTCACCGAGCGTTTGAACCGGCCAGCTTAATAGTGCGAGCGAGCGCTCTGAAATCATCATTTGAACAGGACCAACCCAATATCCATCGAATGCGTCCACTAGGATGCCGCAGCCAAATGAGCCCCGGAAAAACGCATTTGGAGCCGCGGTAGTCCCAATCGACCTGCGCTACCAGTGAATCCGGCGAGCTGCTAGCCCTGCGGCGCACCGGTCGCTGCTCGAATCTTATCGATCATCGGTTTGAAGCTTGGGTCATCAGGTGCCTCTCTTCGCATCAAATAAGCATACAAATCTTGGTCTTGGCATGTCATCAGACGCTCAAAGGTGGCTCTGTCAGCCTCATTCAAGGTGACAAAATGATGGTTCACAAAAGGGCCTAGCAGCAAATCGAGTTCGAGCATCCCACGTCGGGCAGCCCAACGCATCCGGTTCACTTCGCTGATATCTACCATTGATTCTTCCACCTGTTGTCGTTGGAGCGTAGTATACGCCTTGGGCCGATCAGGTCACCTGTAGAATAAGTCCCCTAAACCAACTTGACACAAATATGACTGTTATTGAGGCGAACGACCACTACCACTCACTCGAAATTTTGGGCTCTGACGCCATGCAGACGCTTCAGGGTCAATTCACCTGTGATGTTATTAAACAAGAGCCTAATACCACCATTCCTGGCCTGTTATGCTCACTCAAAGGTCGAGTCGAAATCATTGGCTATGTGCATAAGCATTCGCCTGAGCATTTTTCAGTGATTGTACCCAGGGCCGACATGGACAGCCTCGCCGCTCGCCTCAAGCCCTACCTCATGTTCTCGCGGAGCAAGATGGCGCCCAACGCACTATCGACTTATGCTATTGTCATGAGCGATGGACCACACCCATCGGATGCAGCGACACTCAAATTCCGTTTATCTGACCGCATCGGTCTCAACCCTTATGACAAGAGCGCAGAATCTGCCGTGACGCTCGCCGCTGGCTTTCAGTTAAGTTCATTGAGATTGCGCAACGGCCTACTCGAGCTGAACGACCGGACCAGAGCACGTTTCACCCCCCAGCAACTCAGCCTCGATGCACTGGGCTATATCAGCTTCACGAAAGGCTGTTATATGGGCCAAGAGATCATTGCTAGGATTCATTACAAAGGCGCACCTAAAACACGCTTAGCTCTGCTTGAACGGCGTGACCACTCAGCGACACCATCGAATCACAGCCTGCTCGACGCCGATGGCAACACCGTGGGTGAAATCTTGGAATCTTATACCGAAATGAGTTTGGCAACAGTGTCGACGGACTTACCCGTCGCAGCACTACTCGACGGTGATAACAGCCGCTGGGCGCTATCGCGCTTTTTTCACGAGCAATAGGGAGCCGACTTTGTCAGTTCCGACATGCAGGATCAGCTATCGGCTCTACTGGTCAAGGCGCAATCTCGCTTTGAGCGCAACATTCAGCGCGTGCGTGAAATGGAATTAGGGCGAACTCGATACCTCGACGCGAAGCTCGCCGCGTATCAGGAGCATGCTGCACTGCTGGGATCCAACACTGTATCCGCCTCGCTCATGGCGCTTACAGAGAGTGCCCTAGTCGACCTATTTACGCTCAACATTCTGCAGCCCAATGGCTCTGATGAGTTTGGCATCATCGAGTCCGCTCTGCGTTGCCTTGCCGAGACGCTCAATACGCTGATCGCCGGCAACAGTCTCTCTGAAAACGAGCTTGAGACAGCGAATCAACAACTCGCTCTTCTAGAGCAACATCTCGATAAAGCCTTCCCAACCCGTGTCCAATTACAAAATCTACTCCACAGTTTGCGCCGCGAGATCGAGACTCAGGCAGCAGAACCCGCATCTGCCGAGCAATCCCACGCCTTTGACATCGATGGAAGTCAGTTGAGTCTTGAGGAACGGCTCGAGTTCCTCCCTCGATTAAAACGAGGGGTCTCGCATGCGTTGCGCCTGAGTGATGGCCTCTGGTTTAACTGGCGGAGCGCGCAAAGCACCAGTGAGAAACGGTTTCTCGCTTGGATCGATCCGGGGAAGTAGCGCTTTGTGTTTACTGATCACCGCGGCTATCACGCCGAGACGATGGGTCTTGTAGGCTTGGCTAGACGTATTGGCAGAACCTTAACAGCAGAACACCCGATCGACACGCTGCCCGCATCAAACCAGTATTTATTGTCACAGCTGACTGAGTTTACCCCAATCCTCGACTCTCACATTGAGCGAGATGATCAAACAGGCTTGCTCACGCGCGACAGCTTCCATCGTCAAATCGAGCTATCGATGAAACAGAGTTACAACCAAGGTCGCTGCCTCCACTTGGTCGCAGTGCGACTTAACAATTCACTGTGCATCACCCAAGTCTTTGACTCGGTGGTGGCCGATACGCTAGATCAGCATCTAGGACGCCAGTTGGCGTACTTGCCCTCTAACCTGTTTATCGGCGGTCGTCTCAACGACCGAGACTGGGGCATTATTTGCTTTGAAGGCTCTGCCGCGAGACTGCGTCAAAGGCTAACCCACTTAGTGCGCGCGCAACATGGCACTGGCATCGAGCTCAACCACGAGCTCATCGAGGCCGAGGTCAGCTGCATCGTGATTACCATGGATATCGAGGCTTCAGAGCAGACTAGCATCACGCCAATCTTTTGAATTTCTCGATCAAACGACAGCTTCAAGTGGCGTCCAAACCGTCAGATTCAGCAAGCTTGCTCAGCAGCAGGACGCGGCTCAGCCTGAGCAGGGTATTCCGTTTCAGCCATCCAATTACGATCTCTGGTCACAACAGGTCACGTGCCACAACAGGGCGTCAAATGAAAAAGACGTCCGCTTGATCTTCTCGGTCCAACCCATTGGATCAAGTCATGCTCTCGACTGCACTGAGTTGCCACAGGGGATCGAGCATCAACGCGCCCTCGATCTATGGCGCTTGCTCGCTGTACTATCGTGGCTTAAGAACCTCGCAGATCAATCGATTGAGTGCCCTCACTGCATCATCGATGTCAGTGCCGCAAGCTTGCTAGATTCTCAGTTTACCGACCACGTACTGAATGCTCTGTCGGATTATGGTGTGGGTACTCGGCGACTGTGGATGAGTCTCGATCTGAGTTTCTCTGAGGCTGATTTCCGCAGTGTGACCGAATTTGCTCAAACGATGAATGATATTGGGTTTCGTATCGTGGGCTATAACCTTGCAGCGGCAGATATATCGCTCATCCAAACACTCGAAATTAGTAACATCGAGTACAACGATCCAGATGTCTCGATGCCCCCACCGGGGCTTGCGCAGCGACTTGATATCGTTAAACTCCTCGCCATCCCCATACTACAATGCTCTATCACGTCTGATTCGCCGCCCGCCCTGATCCCAACACATTCGGATGGCTCCGAGCGAGAGCACATTGCAACAGTGCGATAAGATACGCTAATCGGGCTATTTTAGTGCTCCTGTTAGCACAGTTAAGAGGTGCTACTCGCTGTATATTAGGGTAAGATAATACAACGCGCGGACGCCAACTAAGCAATAGAGCGGTGGTATGACTGAGGTAATCAAGCTAGCGGCCACTCAATGCGGCCACACCTTCAAAATGAATTGCAGTAACTGCAGGCTCAACTCGCTATGCCTGCCGTTGTCGCTCGATTCTCGCAGCATGACCGCGCTGGATTCAATTGTCGAACGGGGCAAACCTCTCCAAAAAGGACAGTACGTTTTTCGTGAGAACCAGCCGTTCAACTC
>DOVB01000157.1 GCA_003520285.1 Halieaceae bacterium | reverse complement strand
AGAGGTTCGAAAAACACATGCGTAGTACCATCACGATACGGGGTTTTCAGCTGATAACGCACCTTGCCGTTAGAAGTGATTGAAAGACGCTGTTCGCTGACTCCCAGGCGCGTAATGTAACGACACAACCTTTCCAGCTTCTGCCGCTGATGGGCTTCTGCCATCACACCAGCATGCAGGCTAAATCCGGCTGACTGACCAACTTATGAATATGACTGCTCAACATCAGGAGGCAATGTTTGCAGCCTGAAAACCTTCTGTCCTCGCTGTGAGCCAACTGCGATTCGGTAGGTAATGGAATGGCCGTGGAACTCGGTAAGCGAGTTTTCTTCTATGGCATCGGCATCGTACTGTGACATCTCGTTCGACGCATCCTCATAACGCGCTGTTGATTTGCTCAACGAGAAGATGGAGATCGTCGCTTAAGCCAATTATTCGGGTCTTCATAGAAGCAGCCTCTGAAAGCCCAGTGCCCAGCCATGCGAAGACACATAACATCGCAATAACTGGCGCAGGCACGAAGTTGATTGCCATGTTAGATGCCTACTTTGTGCTGGATTTCTTCAGTTCAAGAAACTCTCGAAGCGCCTGGTTTACGGCTTCGTCGTCTGGAAAAGATTTTCTGAGTTCTGGATCAAGTAGCACTACGTTAGTTCCTAGTTCGTAGAGATTGGCATATTTACCACGTGTGCCTTTACTGAAATCGTATTCGTCTTTCATAGGTTAGACTCCTGACTCGTAGTCAGTCCGCTCTCGGCGAGTGGCTTCTCGCGCACTGATAATTCTGATTCTACCACTCCGATCCGTATGGCACGCAACAACCAGCCGTTGTTTGGTAGAAGCCCCTAGAATCAAGAACCTTGCTTCGCCCTCTGAGTGCTCGGGATCTGTAATTGTGAGGGAAAAAGGATCGCCGAAGACGGATTGAGCTTCATGGAATGAAACTCCGTGTTTGCGAAAGTTCGCGGCTTCTTTCTCCGGGTCCCACTCAAACTCCATAGGCATCTAACACCAAGTTAAGCTGCCAGGACGTTCTGGCGCGGAGCTTGCGAATGCAAGCGGAGTGACAGGTTGCCTGGTCAGCTTCAACTTCATGTTATGTGTCGCTCTCGAGCCACTCACTTTTCAGATCTCCGCATTCCACTACCAAATAGTTTGTAAACTTCCACTCACCTTCGCTGGACTTCGCTGCAATATAACCGTCACAAGTCATGAAAACAGAGCCATCGAAATTTGTATTCTTCCATTTAGCGAATATCAAAACAGTGTACTGGCTCAGTTCGGATACCTTCAGAGCCTCGATTGAGCTACCCTTTAGGTTAGGGAAAGAGTCGATGAACGATTGCCAGTAGCTCGCTGAGTTCTCGCCTTCAACGATTCCGCCTTCACGCAGATGCACTGTGAATCCGTGCCTGTAGTACTTAGGTATAGCTTCTGCTTGGAAGTTATTGCGGGATAACCATTGCGCACCGTAATCATTGCGATACCAATCTGTCGCCTGTTCCAGGGACGTAGCGGCGACATTTGGACTCAACGCAGAGGCTATTGCGATAAGAAGAATCCCAAGTTTCATCTGATGCCCGCCGAGGACCAAGACACATAACGCCGCCAACACGCGCAGCCTTGTAGTGAAGGCGAAGCCGCAACGAAAAAGGTGTCGCTGTGCTTGGAGTATAATAAACATAAACCGCCTATTCTGAAAATGCCAGCTGATCCTGCATAGTCAAAAACCACTGAAAAATCCTCCATCCACATCACTACCCTCTTATCTATCGACAAAAAAAGGAACAGGAGTGGAACTGCTCGGCGACGAGAACGCCTTGGTGAATCTCCACGAAACTCTGCATTTTCTCTGTGGAATTTCGGCGTCCGATTTAGATCGTCACGAGCATGCACTCTCGCTGGCTTATGAGATTCGCAAGGCTTTTGAGAGGCAGAGATTGTGCCGTAGTACTGAGTCTGGGGAATTGCTTGGCACTCAGCTGACTTGGCCACATTTGCTTTTCTACACAGCTTACTTTCGCCATTTGGCTGGATATCGTTCTACAACTAAAGAGCATCACGATAGCTTGGCCGAACTGGAGAACGCTGTGGAATCTGCGCTGGTCGGGTATGACGCGAAAGTTGGCAGCGAAGTCATTTCGCTATATCCCTGTATTGGTTCTGTGCCTTTTAACTTCTATGCCGGCTATGTGGAAGACATTACCTACTCATGGCTATATGATTCCGGTTCAGGAAAAATGAGGTTTCGTCGGCTCCCGGCATTGGTTCGCGCCCTTCATATATTTTCTACACAGTATCAACAGTCCGCGATGATGCTCGAGAGGGAAGCAAAAAAGAGGGGTTGCTCCCCGCACCAGTTGCAAGACGCTCGAGAGTGGCCGGAAATAGAGTGGTGACGTCTAACCATCAATTGCACGCGACCAGCAAGCTGGCGCGTGAATACGGGCGTTATGTTTCCGGCAGCACCGAGAGCAAACCAAGATGATCGACAAAGGGAATAAAATCACGATCAAGGAAGAGCAACGGCATTCTTCGCTCGATACAGAACGTCGCAACAATGACATCCGTTGTTTTGCGAATGGTAATTCCCTTTTTGCGAAGAACACGGTAATTGTCGGCACACTTATCAGGCATGCCCTCACCAAACATTTCCATGCGACCCAGAGTCAGCAAAGTTTGCCTGGTCAAACGGTATTGCCGATCATCCCGAATACCCTGGAGGATTTCCAGAAAGATCAGATCTCCCATGCCAACTGAGCCTTCGACAATTCCGGCGTCAAGAGTGTCTGTATGCCTGTTCCTGACGCCGTTGAGGTAGTCGATCCAAACACTGGTATCGACCAGTATCATTTGCCGCCTCGCATTTCGTCCAGATCTCCTTCCCATTTCACGCGGCCGCGCAGTTTCCGTATATCCTGTTGCTGGCTGCGTAAAAGGAGCAACTTAAGTCCTTGTTCTACTGCTTCTTTTTTTGTGCTGTATCCTGATGCCTTGAGAGCGTCATCCATGAGCTTGTCGTCAATTACAATGTTGGTTCGCATAAATCACCTGTGTGTATTGGTTGGTAACCTGTACACACTGTACCACTGGCAAAGAAACATAACAATCGGCTGCACAGCGACAATATCATGCAATGAGCGACCGGCTTCCTAGCCAAATTTGTTTTTAGGCCGGTCTAGTGCCGACTGCAATAGCGATTCATCACGCGGACCCGTTGGTCCGCCATGCTCTGAAAGCAAAAGACTATGCACGCGGCTAACGACATTGTGTTTCAGCCACTTGGGTTCTTCATTTAGCGAGCTCTTTAAGAGGATTATATGCCAGAGAGTACAAAATCGAGTGCAGCCATTATTTCTGAGCGATACGACGATAGGTCATACGCTTGAGCACCGAGCTTGTTGCGATCTAGACCTGCAATCTCTTGTGTCATGACAGTAAATGTTTTTCCGTCAATAACAATGCCTGAGTTTAGCCGGGTCAAACGCATTGGCGCCGCAAGTTTGGAAGGTGTCATCGGAATAACAACGGTCGTTCGCAGCTCGCTAAGCAAATCGCTTTGTATGTCCAGCAAGAGAGGGTACTGGGCACGAGTTGCAGGGTTTGGATTTTTATAAGCGCAGAATTGGCCCATTAGAATTTCCTGACGCTATCGCTGAATGTGCCGTTTGTTTCAACAAATAGGTTGTATGCCTGAATAGCGTCAGCGTTTTCGCGGAGCCATTCTGTGCGCTGTTCATTCCGCAGATGCTCGGCTAAGGCGTGTTCCAGGGTTGCTGACAGGTTTATCTTCATGCTCTTGGCTTTTTGGAGTAAGTCGCTGTTTATACTGACATTAGTCGGCTTTTTAGGGGCTTGGGTATTGTAGGAGTAGCTCATGGTTGTTCCTCCATATAAGTTATGCGTATATGTTGTGCGCATATCCTTCGTCTGGCAATGCATAAAAAATCCGCATCAACCGCTGGGGCAGCCAGAACGCTGCGCTTATTCGGCCGCCCTTGTGCGTGGCGTTTTATGTGCTGTAGGGCCTGATAACAACATAAAGATCGATAACAACGCCCAGGTAGAGCCAGCCCTCATGCGTGCGAATATACGTTATGTCGGTTACCCACGAGTGATTCGGTTTAGAAGGGTTGAACTCACGAGCCAATGTATTGGGAGTAACGACATGCACTTCACCTGATCGCTGACGGGGCTTGCGATAGCCGACCTGCGCCTTAATGCCGTCGTTCCGCATGAGCTTGTGAACACGATTAATACCGCAGCGTTCCCCCAGATCATGAAGATCCCGATGTATCTTGCGATAGCCGTAGACGCAGCCCGATTCGAGCCATGCTTGTTTAATCATTCCTGACAAAGTGTCATCCTTATGCTGACGAGCAGACTTGGGTGCGCGCAGCCAAGCGTAATAACCGCTCGGATGAAGATTGAATAGCCTACACAACGACCTAATCGTGAAGTCACCCGCATGGTCTTTGATAAAGGCGTATCTCACTCGGGGTGGCTCGCGAAGTACGCCGCGGCTTTTTTTAAAAGGTCACGTTCGTCGGTTACCCGCTTCAGCTCCTTCTTTAACCGACGAATCTCGTCTGACTCCTGCGACGCTCTCTTAAAATCGCTGGATTCGGGCCCATATCTCCTGATCCAACTATAGAGACTATTTGTGGTGGT
>DOVB01000065.1 GCA_003520285.1 Halieaceae bacterium | reverse complement strand
GGTATCTCTAGCGCTCTGGTTACCACGGTTCTGGGTCTGTTAGTCGCGATTCCAACCGTATTACTCCACACTCTTGTGAATGGAAGAGCGCAGCGCGTGATCCATTTGTTGAATGAGCAAGCGACCGGCATTATCGCCGAGCACTCAGAGAGCTCTCACAAGTAGGAGTTAGGGTATGTCTGGAGGTATTTCTGAAACCATCCTCGCCTTTATGGATAAAGGCGGGGACGTGCTCTGGCTCATTGCCATCCTTGTCTTTGTGATGTGGACTCTGATCTTTGAACGTCTTTGGTTCTTTAGTTTTGTATGGCGTCAGGAACGTAAGGCGTTCATTGATCGATGGGAAGGTCGGAGTGAGCGGCAATCTTGGAATGCAAAACAGATCCGTGAGAAGTTGAGCTCGCAAAGCCGCGCTGTGATTAACGACAACATGTCGGTCATTACTACCTTGGTTGCGCTTTGCCCACTGCTGGGTCTTCTCGGCACGGTGACGGGTATGATCGAAGTGTTTAATGTCATGGCTGTGACCGGTGGCGGAGATGCCAAGTCGATGGCAGGTGGTGTTGAGCGATCGACCATCCCAACCATGGCGGGTATGGTGGCGGCGCTTTCCGGACTGTTCGCGAATACCTATTTACAGCGTATCGCGTCTCGAGAGCAGGTTTCACTTGAGGATCAATTGACGGCTGACCATTAAGTTGTCGGCCGACTAAAAGGATATTCGAAAGATGCGCAGATTGGGGAAACAAAAAGAAGAAGATGGGGCTGAAATCGATCTGACTCCGATGTTGGATGTGGTATTTATCATGCTCATTTTCTTTATCGTTGTAGCTTCCTTTATTAAAGAGGCGGGTGTAGAGATAAATCGACCTGACAATTCCAAATCAGATCCGAGCGATGCCACCAGTATTTTGGTGAATATCAGAGCAGATAACCAAATCTGGATGGAAAATCGTCGAGTAGACGTCCGTTCAGTGCGGGCGAACATACAGCGATTGCTCGCGGCGGATCCAGAGCAAGCGGTAACGATTAAAGTCGAGAAGGGTGCGCGTGCCAATGCCGTCGTCAACGTGGCTGATGCTGCGCGAGAGGCGGGTGCCGGCGCGGTGAACTGGGCGAGTGAAGGGGGTCAGCGATGAGTCTTCGTGGGCACGCCCGTCGCAAGGGTGCAAATGATGAGGGCCAGATCGACTTAACACCGATGCTAGATGTCGTGTTCATCATGTTGATCTTTTTTATCGTGACTTCGTCTTTCGTAAAAGAGCCGGGCGTTGAGCTGCTCAAACCTCAGGCGGTTACGATGGAGGCCTGTGAGCGCGGTACTATTATCTTTGCGGTCGATGGCAAAGGTGATATTTACTACAACAAAAACAAGGTGCCTTTAGAGCGAGTGAATCGTGTCACTGAGGCCGCCAAGAAAGAAGCGCCACAAGCAAATCTGGTGATTCAAGTTGATCAAGATACCCCGGCCTATGTGGTTGAGGAGCTGATCGATGAGGTGCGCTCGTTATTGACCGTGCCACCCTGTATTTCTACTGATGACGAGGTATAACAGCAATGGGCAATAAAATTGTGAGGGTCTTATTAGCGGCATTGGTCGCGATCCCCGTCGCAGTCGGCTTGTTCTTTGTGATGCAGAGCCTCATTGATCGAGATTATGAGCAGGAAGATGTTACGGCGCGAAAAATCGCTGATATTGTAGTGCCGAACAAAGAAATTGAGGTGAATGTCAAAGAAGTGAAGCCGGAGAAGGTTGAAGATCCAGAAGAGCCACCACCGGAACTTCAGCCTTTGGAGTTCGATATGGATATGGATGTCGATGTGGTTAATTTGGCACCGTCAACGCAAGTTAGCGTTTCGATCAATTCCACGGGGATGTCCTCCGGTGACGGTGAGTACCTACCGATTGTCAAGGTGGCGCCGATTTATCCGCGACGCGCCCAGACTCGTGGTATCACTGGTTATTGTATCGTTGAATACGTCGTTACTAAGACAGGCTCTATCCGAGATCCAATAGCAGTTGATTGTTCACCGCAGGGTGTGTTTGAGTCAGCCAGCGTCAAGGCAGCCGAGAAGTTCAAGTACAAGCCCCGCGTTGTTGATGGCGAGCCAATCGAAGTGGCGGGTGTACAGAATAAATTTACTTATGAGCTCGAACAGTAAGCGGGATGACTACGATGCAAAGTAATTCAATGTCTACAACGTCATGGCTGCGAGCGGCAGCCCTCGTACTGCCCTTGGCGATTGCTCAAACTGCAGTCGAGAAGCTGGCGGAGCCTTTAGGGCTTCAATCTAGTGTCGCCATGGCGCAGGAAGCCAAGAAAGAAGAGCGCGAAACACGGCGCACCCCTGCTCTGCGTAACAAGGTCTACGAGAAACTGTCAGAGGCGCAGGCCGCGGCAGAATTGAAGGATTGGGCGACCGCTCGCGGTGTCCTCGATGGCATGATCGAAGCCGAAGGCAAGCGTTCGTTAAATAGCTATGAGCTAGCCAACGTTTATAATCTGTATGCTTTTATTAACTACAGTAACGAAGACTACCCTGGTGCGCTGGAGTCCTACCGCAATGTGATCGCGCAGCCCGATATCCCATTGGCAATGGAGATCAACACTAAGTTCACCATTGCACAGTTATACT
>DOVB01000200.1:7792-11462 GCA_003520285.1 Halieaceae bacterium | reverse complement strand
TGATGTATCACGTCTTGGTCGCATTTTGCTCATGAGTCGGGGTTACCCAAACCAGCATTAAGGCGAGTACACACAAACCCAGCGCGACCCCAAAAGCTAAGCTGTAGGATGCGACCGTGGCGAGATAACCTGTCACAGCAATACCCACAGATCCCCCGATGGCTTCAGCCATTGATACTGTTCCATTGACCTTACCGGCGACCTCAATACCGAATAAGCGCACTAACACGATATTGTACAGGGCGTGCAAACCGCCCCAGCCGTAACCAGCAACAATCACTGCCAAGATCAGGCAGCCGCGTCCCAGTAGTAACAAGGCGAGACCCAAGACCATCAGGACCATTTGCACACGAAAGGCATAGTCAAAGCGATAGCGGTCACTGAAGTAGCCTGTAGCGAGCTTGCCCAGCAAAGCACACACCGACAGCGTAGACAGCAGCAGAGCAGCTTGGCTGGGCTCGAGCGTCAAGGATCGAAAGTACAAAAATCCGTGTGAGAACATGGACAAGGCGGCGTAGTAGGTCAAACTTGCCGCCGCCGTTATTTTGAAAAAGGCTGAGGATGTCACAATGCGTTTAAAGTCCACCGAGAATACGGCTATGCCGGTGCCGGCTTGCGTTTTAGCATTCGGCAGTACCATCAGCACCAACAAAAAGACTAGTACAGGCCAGACCGACTGAACTTGCATAGCCATTTGCCAACCCCAACGTTCGATCGCGGCAGTGGCCAGCGGAGGAATTAACATTCCGCCAACACTAGTGCCAGCGACAGCCAGACCAATGGCGAGCCCTCGCGCCTGTGGAAACCAGAACGCCGCGGTCACAATTGCAGTCATATTGCCAGCACATGCCAGCACTAGCGCAAAAATACCGTGTAACCCGTAGACGTAGGGCAAGCTTGGTACCAATGGATACACCCAATACACGCCAGCTAACAGCATTAATCCCAGTAGAAGCAGAGGCTTGGTACCAGCACGGTCAACCCATATCCCCGCGACCAAAATAAATACCGTGCTGGCAAGAAAGCTGATGGAATCACGCAGCTTGAGTTGCACGATAGAGACTTCAAAATGAGTAGCGAGCACCTCATCGTAAACCGACAAGCCACTGTTAATCATGCCGTTCGATGTAGCAACAATTAACAAACACAAACAGGCAATCCAAAACCCTCGGGGTTGGAGCAGCTTCACCAAGGTCAAGACGCGTCCCCAACGCGAACCATGCGAACGCCAAAATTAGCGCCCACATAAAGATCCACTAGAGCTTGAGGCAGAGTTTCTATTCCTTCAGAGATGTGCTCAATAGGGGTGATGATCCCGGCGCGAATCCAAGCCGCCAACTCCTCGCCATAGCCTGAAAAATGCGGCTCGTAGTCGTACACAAAAAACGCCTCCATCTTGGCATCTTGCCGACCCAAATTTTGAAGGTTTTTATATTGATAGCGATCACCGTCTTCCAGCAGGTATTCCGAAATCCCGCCGCAAATAACAATGCGTGCCCGCCGTCTAAGTCTCGCAAGGACGAGATCTAATAACGGGCCACCAACATTGTCGAAAAACACATCAATGCCGCTCGGAAACAACTCATCCAATCGCGCCTCTAAACAATCGTTTTTATAATCAATGGCAGCGTCGTAAGCCATTTTACTGAGCAAAGCTCGACATTTATCCTGCCCTCCAGCAATACCGACAACCCTCTGCGCGCCAAGTGCTTTTGCCACCATCGCCACCTGACTTCCGACCCCTCCACCCGCGCCGGAGACTAATATGGCATCGGTTGACTTAAGTTTACCGATCTCGCGCAAACCCACTAGCGCGGTAAAACCACTTAAAGCCAAGGTAGATATTCCATGAGACACAGGCAGGTCGGTGTGGGGCAAGATAAAGGGCTTCGGGTACTGGTTGTTGTCGATTAAGGCGTATTCTTGCCAACCCAAGCGCGCTTGTATGATTGCGCCTACCGGAAGCTCAGGACAGTCACTTTGCAACACCTGCGCAACGCCACGACCAGCCATGACATCACCCAGCTCCATGGGACGTTCGAACACTGTTTCATTACGCATGTAACGTAACATCACAGGAGCTACACCAAGGTAAAGTGTTTTAACTAGGGCAGTGCCGGGCCTGAAAGTGGGCATTTGCGTTTGTATTAGGCGAAAGTTATCGACTTGTGGCGCACCACTTGGCCGACTCGCGAGCACCCACTGTTTCTGCATCATGGCGTTAGGCTCGGATTCAGATCAAAGATAACAATGGGGTTGCCGTCGTAGTCATAAAAGGCACCCTCAGTACGAGGCGGCCCCTGCTTTGGCTTGGGTTCACGTTTAATCGCTTCACACCTAAGTCCCAAAGCTTGAGCGTGCTCATACACACGTTCGACACTGGGCACGCGAACCACTAAACCACCGCTTGGCGCGCCCCTCAGGTGGGCATAATCAGCTTCTGGTGCCAACAAAGCTAAACAACGCTCTTGCGATGGCAAATCTAGAGTCACAAAAGTTGTAGGTAGCGTTGGGGGCAGGCCAAACAAACGATGGCTAAAGGTATCAAGCTCATGCTCCAATCGATAATTCTCGGTAAACCCCAACACATCCTTAAGCACCGAAAGGCTTAAGGACAAATTACTAACAAAGAAGATGGGGCGCTGAAGAAATGTTTCCATGCTTCGCTTCTTATTAATTATTTTTCACAAAACGCGATGAAATCGCCAAAAAAAATCAGTAACAAACTGATATTCCACACTTTTTTTTATCTCTCACAAGACGCGCGATCCAAATCGGCCGATTAAAGTCAAAGATACCACAAAACTTTCTAATAAATACTATTGTTATAAGAATATAACTTATGGTATTTATCAAAGCACACGATGCACTCATGAACGAGTACAAATCAATAACAAGATTTTTGATAAAGCCTTTTTAGGGGAAATACTATGAAAACTATGCGCAAACTTTGCTATGCGGGGGTAGTTGCCGCTATCTCTGTCACAGCCTTACCTAATCTTGCGTCAGCACAAAATGCAATGACCATAGAAGAAGTGGTTGTAACAGCACGTAAGAAAGAGGAAAAGCTGCAAGATATTCCAATGACAGTCAGCGCACTGACGACAGAAGATATCGACAACCGCAGTATCCAATCAATCGATGATATCGCGCGCTTTGCACCCGGATTAAGTTTCTCCAAGGCCTTCGGGCGCGCGACCGACCGTCCTGTGATACGGGGCTTGGGTAACGTGTTAGCAGGTGTACAGTTCGGCGTAGAAGCGGGTGCCGCTTACTTTGTCGATGGCGTTTACTACCCAGGCGATATCCAGGGCATCGACCTTGCTAACCTAGCGCGAGTCGAGGTCATCAAAGGCCCACAAAGCGCGCTCTATGGTCGGAACACCTATTCGGGCGCCATTAACTTCATTACCCGAGACCCCTCAGACGAGTTTAGCGGCGGCGTGCGAATTATCGCCGCTGAAGATGGCGAGCAAGATGTTCGAGTCAATGTCAGCGGCCCGATCATCGACAATGTACTATCGGGCTCCTTAAGCGTTCGAACCTACCAGTTCGATGGCCAATGGACCAACACGGTCACGAATAAAACCATCGGTGACGAAAGTACCGACTCGGCTTCATTAGCGTTAAATTGGACACCCAACGACAAACTCTCGATCAAGCTTCGAGC
>DOVB01000200.1:0-7426 GCA_003520285.1 Halieaceae bacterium | reverse complement strand
GGATGGAGTACCTAACGCAGTTGCTGGTGTTCCCGTTAACAGCTTTTTACCCTCAGGCACCACCTTCTTCGGCGAGCCGTATGCTCTTAATGATGGCACTGCGTTTGACGGTGTCGAGCGCGATCTCAACCTTTTCAGTTTAGCCGCGAGCTATGAACTTAACTCTGGTCACGTTTTGTCACTATCAACCTCTATGCGCGATGAAGAATTACGCACAGGTTCGGATAGCGACCATTCAAGCATTAACTTCAAGTTTGCACCCACGCCCTTCAACGCAGGCCAAGAGGCGTTTTTTGGCAACTCAACTTGGAACGATGTAGAAGATAACTCCTTCGAGGTCCGCTTGGAGTCGCCTGCTGATGCCCAGGTCTCTTGGTTGGTCGGTGCGTTCTACTACAACCAAGATAAAGATACGTTGGACATCACGTTTGCTAACCAAGCAGGCTTGGTGGATTCACAAGAAGAGGTTACCAATAAGGCCTTCTTTGCATCAGCCGATTTTGATTTGAACGACAAAATGTCAGTTACCATAGAAGCACGCTACCAAGAAGAAGAAAAATCTTACACCGAATGGGCCGTCGACATAGCGGGCAATAGCACAACCCGCCAGGGCTTTGACGATGCATCAACATGGTACAGCTTTACACCTCGCATCACACTTGACTATCGTTTAAGTGACGATGTCATGCTGTATGCCATTTACGCGGAGGGCGTTAAGCCAGGCGGCTTCAATGGTGACACCGGTGCCGCAGTGGGGAGCCCAGGCTACCTGCAAGAGGAGTCGTCGAACTATGAATTCGGGCTAAAAAGCAGTTTGTTTGACGGGAGAGTCTTGGCCAACGCGTCGGTGTTTTTTATCGATGCGACCGACATTCAGCTCACAACCGGTGTAGCAACGCCCACTGGCGCGGTTAACTCGATTGCAACCAACCAGGGCGAGGGCGAGGTGTTCGGGGTTGAACTTGATCTCAAAGCGAGATTGACAGACTCTCTGACCGCTGGTTTCAATTACGCCCTGGCAGACTCAGAATTCACCAGCGGCTGTGACGATTTCGAATGGGTTCTAACCAGTGGCGGCGGTAAATGGCAGGGCAGTGAAGCTGCCTCTACCAACTACACCGGCAATGGCACCTGCTCGATCAAAGGCAATCAGTTCCCCTTGAGCTCTAAGCACCAAGCCAGTGCTTTCATCGACTTTGAAACACCCATCGGCCAAGGCGGCATGAGCTTCTTCGCCAACGCGGATGTCAGCTATGAATCCAAAAAGTATGTGCAGGTTCACAACCGTGCATACTCACCCGAAGCAACGCTCGTTGGCGCTCGCCTTGGTATTCGTGGCGACAACTGGTCGATCACAGCATTTGGCAAGAACCTGACGGATGAAGATGCGGTACCGATGACCACTCGTTGGCTGCAGGTACCCTACTTCACATTTGCGTCGGTAGCCGTTGGATCGAATATCCCTGGCGCAGATACCGGCACCCCTCGCGCATTCTTCGGCGCACTCCGCCGCGAGCGACAACTGGGACTAGAATTAACCTATAACTTCTAGTGCGTCCACATAAGCGAACAAACCCGCCTCTGGCGGGTTTATTTTCTGGGGGATAAATATGCAACGTCGGCCATTCCTGCAGCTGCTAGGTATGACTGCAGCGACAGCAAGCTGTCCATTGGCAGTGCGGGCAGGGCGAGGTAAACGCGTTGTAGTCATTGGCGCAGGATTGGCAGGACTTTCTGCAAGCTACATGCTAGAGCGTTTGGGCTATGACGTCGTGTTACTGGAGGCTACGCAACGTGTAGGTGGACGTGTTCGCACACTGGATAACATCAAAGGCCGACCCGAAGGTGGGGCAAATGTTCTAGGCCCTAACTACGGCCGAGCGATAGCTTACGCTAAGACTCTAGGCGTTAAGCTAAGCCCACCGCCTCGCCCTAGAGGTAGCGGCTTACTCATTAATTCAACTTACATTCCGTCGTCTGACTGGAGCGAGTCAACCAAAAATATCTTACCAAGCCACCTTAACCACTGGATGCCAGACCAAGCACGCACATTGATGCTGCCAAAGGCCCTAGTAGGTTCAAGCGACTGGTTAAGCGCTGATCAGCAACAGTGGGACTACTCTGCATTGCGCTTTTTTCAGGAACAAGGCCTTGATGCCGAGGTTCTTGATTGGTTTGCGCGGAACAACAGCTACGGCAACTCGCTAGAAGACACCTCGCTTTTGAATTTAATGCGTGTATCAGAGTCCATTCAGACTGCGATTGCGATGCGACAACCTACATTAGTTGTGACAGGTGGAAATAGTCGCCTACCAGAGGCAATGGCGAACGCGCTTAAGACCAAGATCGTATTCGGAGCGGCCATTAGCGAATACGAGGCAACGGGCTCTGAGGCTATAGTAAGAACGCGTCAAGGTGAGGAGTTTCGGGCCGATGCAGTGCTTTTTGCAATTCCCTTAACCACCTTACGGGATGTCTTATTTCAACCAAAGTTACCGTCTCTAGTTGCCGAGCTTATCGCGAGAACACACTACCACAAGGTGTTGCAGTCTCATTGGACGCTGAACCGCGACAATAACAACGCACCTCCTACAGTCGTATGGACCAACGGTCCCTTGGGGCGTTTGTTTTTCAATCGGGTAGATGACTACACGGTGCATGTGAATGCTTGGATTAATGGCAATGATGTCGACTATTGGCGAGCACTGAGGCGCCAAACGCAACGCCAAACGCTTGAAAAGGCGATGGCGAAAATTCCAAATGCTTCTGGCGTTTTGCAACATGACATCGACATGGATTGGGTTGAAGAACCCTATCAGAAAGGCGTCTGGGCGTCTTGGCTGCCAGGTGACATCAAGCACATACATACCCTAAAACACGCTCAGGGACGCGCTTTTTTTGCCGGTGAACATACGGGAGCTAGCTATTCTGGCATGGAAGGCGCCTTAGAATCCGCTGAGCGCGCCGTGCTGCAAATTGACAGGGCTTTATCATGAAAAGGTTAGCGGTTTTCCTATTAGGCTTGGCAAGTTGCAATGTATGTGCGAGCACCTCAGATCAAAGCCTAATGCAAGCTTGCACCGGCTGCCACGCCGTACGTGCGTCTGATTTGGAAGGTATCGGTCCATCGCTAGTCGACATTGTTAATCGGCCGGCCGGCAGCCTGCCTGACTACCCCTACTCTAAGGCGCTGGCTGAGGCAAACTTTATCTGGGACATCGGCACGTTACGGGTCTGGATACAACACAGCGAACGCATGCGACCCGGCACGTTTATGCGCTACCACAATGCCTTAACAGAGGCCGAAATCGACCGACTGCTCAACTTACTCAGCCTGTCTGAAAATATCTTAAATGAGCCAACACAATGAGTAAGTGCTCGATGGTACTGTTTTTCAGCTTCATAACGCACGCAGTTCTCGGTTCAGAGCCGCCGCAGTTGAGCGAAGGCCACTTTTACAATAACGAGCAGATCTGGCAAGCGCATGAAGATGAACGCGAGCCACCAAAACAAGTAGAACTCAGCGTGACGCAGAGCGCACTTCACAGTTATGAGTTACGGGTAAGATCAGGTGACGAGGCCAGACAATATTTGCTGCGGATAAACACACCAGAGACCGCAGCACTAGAAAGCGATAAGGGCTCCTGTACTCTCGCCATTGGCGAGGCATCTACCGAGACGATCCAATGGGAAGCGGAGTTTGATCCGACGCCTTGTGGATGGCTGGCCGCGCCAGCCACCTCACGAACTCGCTGGCTTATCGGCGAGCAGATATTCCTCTCGGGCGACATTTCAAATATTTCACTAGCCACCGACTACTTCGGTCGAAGTCAGGGGGTTGCACTGCGACGCGCCTTTCACTATTCCGGATGGTTTGTTATCGATCCTCGCCAAAGCAAAGAATCAAGCACAACAGAGGAAGCGCAGTTTGTGCGTGGCTTAACGCTACACACTGAAGGCGCAAAACAAGAGCTGATCCGCCCAAACGGAATTTCAACGGGCATCGAGGTCGAACTTGCAGCTCTGACGTACCAAGGCACAGGTGCACAAATTCTTAAACTGGCGCTTTATCGAAAGGGCGAGACGCGTGCCTTTACCTACATTTGGAGTGAGAACGGCGCAAATCGATTGGGTATTAATTTGCGCTGGATACAAGTGGGACTTACGCGCGAGGATTAATGTAATCCGTTAGGTGAAGGCCAACCAACGTCAGGCGTCGACTGATCAATATCGGCCGCAATTTTCCACGCGCCATCCTCCCTTTTATAAACCAAAAGTGACCGCCCAGCGTCTAAAAGGACCTCGCCGCTTTTTTTGTCTATAGCTTTCAGCCAATACTGGCTGATGATGTAAGCAATATTGCCGTGTGTTTCACGCACTTCATAGTTCAACTCGAAGGTAGACTCAGCCTTTCCCAGACGCGCGGCAAAATAATCGCGAATGGCTTGTTTGCCAAATAATGCGGGTTGCCCGTGTAGGGCGACGACTGCATCATCTACGTACAGTGTCATTAAACCGTCCAAGTCTTCGGACTCATAATACTGCGCCCATTTGCCACCTTCAGCTTCAATTTCGTTCAAACCCCTTTCTACGGCCCTGCTTGTAACGGGGAAAACACTCACGATAGACATCAAAACCGCAGAGCAAAGCCTAACCAAGCGAATCATCTCAACCTCCAAATCACAATGAGACTAAGCGGGCCATTTAAAGACCCCGACTGCCGCAGCACCCAAGGCCAGTACGTAAATAAGCAGCACAACCCAGTAAACTGGCCGCAACGCTTGGCGGTACTGATGATTGAGCGCCACATCACTTGGCATGTCAGCCAGGTGGGCAAATATACCCATCGCGGGGCCGAACAAGAGATCGAGTAAAAACCCCGCCACACAGATCAGGGCGACCAACAAAATTTTGGTCAATATCCAGCTAGGTAGCAGCTGATGCACGTACGAATACACAACAACAATCAAAAGAACCAAAGCCAAAATTAAGTTTAGCCACCAATTTATCGCAGCGAGAAGGCTCTGTATCCTGGTCGATTCCGACAAGAAGCCGGCCCAAAGCAGTGCCAACCAGCAAGCAGCAAACACCCAAATGCCAAGCACCGAACTTGGACTCAACTCAGTCAAGCCGGAGGCTTGGGTCAACATCAAGCCGGAGGGCACAATCAACACCAAGGCACTTCGAGGTAAACGATCCAGCATCATCCCAAGCATGAGAACGACTTGGCGACTCTCCATCGAAAATTCCGAACGCTCCGAATACTTAGCAGCCAAGAAGACACCTAAATCAGTACCCACCCAAAAGACCAGCAGCAGAATGTGCAGATACAACCAAAACTCCATATGAGTTGCCCTCGTGTTTGCTAACCAAATGCAGCTTGTATAAATTTTGTCGCGAATTACGCCCAATACCAAAAATAGTGTCGTGAAAAATTACACTCTTTCTCGGACTTAAAGCTTGTAAAACATAAAGATATATTAATATATTATTATGTCAATAAGGGGCAACATCATTATACAAAAGAGGCTATGACATGAATCACCCAAATTTCTCTAAACGAAACTCTTTATTGGTCGCTCTGGCGGCTTTATCGGCATCAGCGGTCATGCCAAGCTTCGCGCAGTTAGAAGAAGTTCTAGTAACCGCAGAACGCCGCGAAGCATCCGTGCAAGATGTACCTATTGCTGTTAGTGCTTACGGTGAAGAGCTAATCGAGAGTCTTCAAATTGACGACACACTCGACTTGATCAACGTTGTTCCGAACTTATTTGGTGGCAACAATACCGGCCTTGCTACCGCAAATATGTACTACATTCGTGCCCAAGGTAACGATGAATCGATCGCAACGTTCGATCCTCCAGTGGGTACCTATGTCGATGACGTTTACATCACGCGCCAGAACGCCAACAACTTTAGCTTATTTGATGTGGAGCGAATCGAGGTATTGCGTGGCCCGCAAGGTACGCTATACGGGCGCAACACGACGGGCGGTGCCATTAGCATCGTCATGAAAAAGCCCGGAGAAACCCTCGGCGGATTCGTTGAAGCGGGCGTGGGCAGTTTTGGTAAACATCTAGTGCGCGGCAGCATCGATATCCCACTCAGCGATAAGCTGCTCAGTAAGATCTCTGTGTTTGACACTGCTGACGATGGTTACCTCAAGAACACCACCGATGGCAAAAAATACAATAATGCGGATATGACCGGTGTTCGCGTCGCACTGCGCGCCATGCCAAGCGACACTGTGACGTGGGATATCGCGATCGATAACGCTGACATTGAAGCAACTGCTATTCATGGCTTCATTCAGGGCGGCGACCGAATCAGCACATCTGCCGTGACCGGAGGTTTACCCTCCAACTTCGATCAAAAATCTCCGTACGGCAACGAAGTCAAAACACTTAACATTACGTCAAACCTTGCTTGGGACGTGGCGGGTGGTACTGCGAATTTAATTTTGGGCAGTCGTGATATTGAGCAGAACTTTTTCTTAAACTTCCCAATTGCGTCAGTCTTCCCTGACTTTTTCTTAATCGACAACCGCGGCGAACATGACATGTTCTCAGCGGAATTGAAGTGGTCGGGTAATATCAGCGACAACATTTATCTGTCGACTGGCATTTACTACATGGACGAGGATAACAAAGTCGATTTCGCTGACTACCTCGATTTAGCGGCTGTTGGTGTTCCCGCACCTCCGAGCACAGCCTTTACTAAACTCGCAGACCGTGTGTTGCTCAACGGCACTGAAAGTCTGGCTGTTTACGCCCAGGCAGATATTAAAATTGGTGAAAATGGAACCCTGACTTTGGGGGCTCGCTACACTGACGAGGAGAAAACTTTTGGCTATAGCGGCGGTATGACCACTGCGAATCTGATTGCCGCAGGAGTACCAACGACCCAAGATGAGCAAAAGGTAACGCCTCGAATCGCGTATTCCCATGCGATCAACGATGATCTAATGGTCTATGCCTCCCTAACGAACGGGTTCAAGTCGGGCGGATGGAATGCGCGAGAATCCAATGAAGCCAATGCCCTACCATTTGGACCAGAGGAAATCTGGGCCTACGAAGTGGGAATGCGCGCCGACTGGATGGATGGCCGCTTACGCACCAATATCACAGCCTTCTACTCCGATTTGGACGACCTGCAAACCACATCGGCCTACAACGGAGACTTTTTAACCACCAATGCAGGAGGACTAGAAGTTACTGGACTGGAAGCTGAAATCACGGCCTTACCTACAGACAACTGGCAGATCTTTGCAGCTATTGGTTTACAAGATCCTGAGTATGTCGACCTACCAGGAGGCTGTGTTGCACCTAACGCGGATCTTGCGGCATACACGGCGGATTGCGGTGTAGCCGACCCCAAGCGTAGCCCAGAGGAAACCTACACCTTAGGTAGTCCGTCCTGAACAAGG
>DOVB01000160.1:11978-14750 GCA_003520285.1 Halieaceae bacterium | reverse complement strand
ACTGCATGCGGAGAGCGCTAGTCGATCTGGTCTAACTCTGCACCTTGACACATCCCTGCCAACGATAGGCTTGCGTCGGTAAAAACAACCGCTACGCCTGCAAGCGCCAACATTTGCGCGAGTGCGAGATCGCCACAACCGCGCCCGATCGGATCATCTCCGGTCCAAAGCTGGGGTGGTAGAAACTGGTTCTCAGGTCGCAGAGTCCACGCGTGTACATCTAAGCCAGCAGTTCTTGCGTTCGCAACCAAACTCGTTGGCGTGCCATCGGGCTGCAAGATCTGGGCAATATTGGCACCGACGGCATCAGCATAAAGCGCGATATCTGCCAAACCTGCTGGGCTGGTCATAGCGGCATAGCTTTGCTCTGGTTTATCCGCGGGACCACCCTCTGGCGCCACTAACTGCACTAGAGCGTAGTCGCTGGTGTCAGCCAGTCGCTGCAATGCTTCAACTTCAAAGCACTGAATGAATATAGGATCGGTGGGCTCGAGCTTGAGCTCTTCTAGTTCGCTCAACAGCAGCTGCACGACGTCTATGTTGGCGTGTTGCATCAAAAATGTAGGGTGCTTTAATTCGGGATAAACGCCAATGGTCCGTCCTGTCTGAGCCTCATAAGCCCGCGCCAGTTGAACGATTTCTTGAAAAGTTGGCACCTGATAAAGACCATCGTAACGGCTGTTGTCGGGGCGAATCTTAGGGATACGCTCCCGAGTTCTGAGTGTACGCAACTCGGCCAACGTAAAATCCTCAGCAAACCATCCCGAGAAGGCGTAACCGTCAATCAGTTTTTCACGGAAGCGATCCTTGAATTCAGGCCGAGTTGCCACATCAGTGGTTTCGGAAAGTTCGTTTTCATGGCGGGATACCAACACTTGATCACGAGTTGCGACCAAATCTGGTTCGATATAATCCGCACCCTGAATCATTGCAAGTTCATAAGCGGCAAGCGTATGTTCGGGGCGTTCAGCGCTCGCTCCACGATGCGCAATAATCAGCATTGAGGTGTCAGCGACAAGAGGCTCAGCGATTAAAGTCACCACTAGCGTTCCGACGAGAGCAAGGTAGCGCACCATTCATCCTCCTTAAAACCCACGAGAAGACCGTCGGGAAACTCGACGATCGGTCGTTTCAACATACTCGGATTCTGAACCAATAAAGCGACAGCTTTATGACTGTCCTCCGCATCTCGCTTTTGTGTGTCGGATAAACTGCGAAATGTCGTACCTCGGTGATTCAACACGCTATCGAGCCCCGCTACAGAGATCCACTTTGCTATTTGCTCTGGATCGGCGCCTTCTTTTTTGTAGTCATGAAATATCGCCTCGATGCCCTGCTTCACCAACCAAGCCCGCGCCTTTTTCACTGTGTCGCAGTTAGGAATTCCGTACATGTGAATCGCCATACGATTCTCCGAACAAGTTGTGAGCTCAAGATCCTAGATGCCATCAACTCTGGTGACAATCCTTTTGTCGCCATTCAGTGAACGGAAGGCTCCAATCCATTGATTGAACCATGCCACACCAAACCGGGGAGACTCAGACAGAACTCGCACACCCACCGCCCCTCGTTGAATAACCAGCATGAGCAAACTGTTTGGTTCCATAGTTGGATTACAGCAGCCTGAACACCGGCAGAGATCCGTAATCCTGTAATACTGCTTCCCCGCGCCGCAGTTGGTATGCGGAGGCCTCGAAAATCCATTTGAACGGGGCTATCGCCCGCAACCTCATAAATGAAAAAAACTCACACATCTTCAAAAAATGATCGTTTGCCCCTTATTCCACTCCGCCTTTAAGGTAGAGCGTGGAAAAACATATGCTAACTATAACCATAATGAAGGAGTAGCTAAATGTTAAACAGCGCTAATCACCTTAGTATGTCAGGCACCAAGCGATTCTCACCGGCGAAACACAAACTGTCTCGCAGCGTTCTAGATGCCAGTCTTGTTCTTGCCTTTGCTGCAACGACTGGGCTTTCAGGGTCAGCCTTTGCCAATACCTTGCAGCTCGAAGAAGTTGTGGTGACCGCACAAAAGCGGAGCCAAAGCTTGCAGGACGTTCCGATCAGTATGAATGCGATCAACAGCGATCAGCTTGATGATCTTAATATCACCCAATTCGGCGATTATGTCGCGCAAATTCCGTCGGTCTCTTTTATCCAAAGACGCCCAGGCGAAGCGCAACTGTTTATGCGCGGGATTTCTGATGGTGGTAACGGCAACCAGTCGTTACAGGGCCCTGCCGTTGCCATCTACTTAGATGAGCAACCAGTGACGGCTATTGGTCTGAACCTGGATGTTCACGTATACGATGTAGAGCGGATCGAGGTGTTGATGGGGCCTCAGGGCACCCTCTATGGCGTGGCTTCGCAAGCGGGCAACCTGCGTATCATCACTAAAAAGCCAAATCCCGAAGGCTTTGAGGCTGGCTTTGATCTTTCAGCTGATACCATTTCTGGGGGTGGCAACGGCTACATGGCAGAGGGCTATGTCAATATTCCGCTCTCCTCCAATGCAGCTCTCAGACTCGTGGGCTGGCACGACAGCGATGGTGGTTATATTGACTCCGTGCTCGATACAATTACTTATCCTGTGAGTGGCATCTCTAAGAGCAGCAGCGAGTATGTCAAAAAAGACTTCAATACTTCCAAGAAATCAGGCCTAAGAGCCGCTTTAAAAGTGGATCTTAACGAAAACTGGACTGCCACCGCCTCGGTAATGCAACAAGAAACCGAGACCGATGGGATCTGGGATCATGACCCAGAGGTCTT
>DOVB01000160.1:0-11713 GCA_003520285.1 Halieaceae bacterium | reverse complement strand
GCCGTTGAACCTTACTATACCTGCTACACATCATATTTTGGGCCCTGCGTTGATCCCAGTGTTCAGTTTATTAATGAATCAGATATCACCTTCGAGACCCATGAACTGCGATTAACCTCGGACCAAGAGCAGCGCTTCCGATGGATTGTTGGCGCGTTCTATATGAAGAACGAGACGGCATACGACTCGCAGTGGAGCGTACCGCCGATTAATCCGGGCGCCGCCGTTCGTGATGATCTCTACTTCGAGACAGATCAAGTTCGTATGGATTCCGAGACCGCTTTCTTTGGCGAGTTTAGTTATGACATCACAGACCAACTCACAGCGACTGTGGGATTAAGAGACTTTGACAGCGAAACCACGCTGGAAGGTTTTGTCGGCACAGTTTCGTGGCCAAACTGCTGCTTTTACTTCAGCGATTCTCGTCCGCCAGATAACGTCAATTCCAAGTTTGAGGGTAGCGATAACACCTTTAAGGTTAATATTGCTTACACCCTAAACGATGATGTTTTGATCTATGGCACAGTGAGCGAAGGTTACAGACCAGGTGGCGCCAACAGGACCGAACAGGTGGGCGCAACCTATGATGCCGATTTTGTGACTTCTTATGAACTCGGAGTGAAAAGCACCTTATCGGATGGTCGAATCCGCTTAAATGCCGCGATGTACACCATGGACTGGGATGATATGCAACTCGGGTTCTTCAATCCCGACATTTCAAAGCTGGGTTTGGTCGACAATGTGGGTACTGCTGAGAGCCAGGGCTTCGAGCTCGATGCAACTTGGCTTGCAACAGAGCAATTAGAGATCAACATGTCCTATGCTTACAACAAAGCTGAGCTAACAGAAGATTATGATAGGCGTAACGACGGTACGCCAGACGCATTTACTGGACAAGATCTACCTTTTACGCCGGACACAAAGTGGGCCTTAACCGCTCGGTACAACTTCGACTGGATGGGTGGTGATGGCTACTTAATGTCCAATACGACGTTTACTGACTCGATGTATAACGGTATTTTCTTGAACAGCCGAGAAGAAATGGACAGTTACACGATCTCTCAAGTCTCTCTTGGCTTAGCCCGAGACCAGTGGACAGCTGAGCTATTCGCGAGTAACGTCTTCGATGAAGAGGCTGAACTGTACATCAACACGGATGATATAAAACGCCTCGTGACGGTCAATCGCCCCCGCACGATCGGCTTCCGATTTGGCATGCGATTTGAGTAAACCACTGCGACACTGAACCTGACTTCAGCGGTAGCGATTATGGTTAATAGCAGCACCTCCATCCGAACGCTGCCGGCACCTCTGGTGTCGGCAGCTTCGTTTATAGCGCAGCGAGAATTAGGCAAAGCAGAGGAAATTCTGCGGCCCTACCTAAAAGAACATCCAGACGACGTTAATGCAATTCGGATGTTAGGTGAGCTTGGGTTAGAGCTCGGGGCTTTGCGTGATGCCGAGAACCTATTGAAACGCTGCGTGGAGCTAGCACCCGACTATGCAGCAGGGCGATATAGCTATGTTCAAGTGCTCTACAAACGTCACCGCTACTCCGACGCCCTATCTGAACTCGATCGTTTACTGCAAGATGCACCGGATAATCCGGCCTATATCGCCATGCGAGCGGCTAATTTAGTCGAAATCTCGCAACATACAGAGGCTATCGAACTCTTCCAAAAAGTACTCTCTATCGAGCCATCGAACCATGCGGTCAGGCTCAGCCTAGGGCATGCGCAAAGAGCAATCGGTCAACAGCAAACCGCGATTGAAACCTACCAATCGATAGATGAACAGGCAGAGCAATTTGGTGAGGCATGCTGGAGCCTTGCCAATCTTAAGACCTATCAATTCAACGATAAGCTCATCGCTACCATGCGCGCCAAACTTGAATCTAAGACACTGAGCTACCGCAGTGCGCATCATTTGTGCTTTGCCCTCGGCAAGGCGCTGGAAGACAATCGCGAGTTTGAATCGGCGATGGCAGCGTATGCTCGCGGCAATCAACTGAAAAGCAAATCTGTTCCTTGGAATATGAAAGCCTTCGAAGAGGATACCGATGAGCTTATTCGTTTCTTCTTGCCGGCGCGCATCAAGACACTTGTGTCGTCAGGACTCACCGACGCTGACCCAATCTTTATTGTTGGGCTGCCGCGATCAGGTTCGACTCTGATTGAACAGATTTTATCGTCACATTCAAAGGTTGAGGGTACTGCGGAACTCGCCAACATGATCGCCATTGCTCGCACCATTGCCAACAAAACGAGTCGCTCATCAGAATCGCTTTACCCCAGAGCCTTAGAGTCCTTCAGTGCCCCCGATCTTGCTCAATTGGGTGAGCGCTATCTCTCGGAGACGCGACTCCAGCGCACCACAGGCAAGCCGTTTTTCATCGATAAAATGCCCAATAATTTCAGTCACGTTGGCTTAATTCATATGCTGCTCCCCAACGCCAAAATAATTGATGCGCGACGAAACCCTATGGACTGTTGTTTCAGCGGGTACAAACAGCTATTTGCATCGGGGCAGGGATTCACCTACGGTCAGACCCGAATCACACACTACTACACCCATTACGAACGTTTGATGGCGCACTGGGATACCGTATTTCCCGGCGTTGTGCACCGAGTACATTATGAAGCGATGGTGACAGATCCAGAGAGCACGATCAGAGCGCTGCTGACTTATTGTAATCTTGATTTTGAACCGGGCTGCCTCGACTTTCACGCCAATGAGCGCACAGTTCGAACTGCAAGCTCCGAGCAAGTCCGCCAACCAATAAACCAAAAAGGCATCGATGCTTGGCGCCCTTTTGACTCATGGCTCGGGCCAATGACCACTTTACTCGCAGAGAGTATCGCGCGTTACCCGAAGTTTGACTAAACCCTCAGATCCCGAAGTACTGCATCAGCCTCTATTTGCTCGAGTAGCCAGTCTCTGAAAACGCGAATTTTTGGGATATCCATCTTTTCGCGTCGAGTCGCTAAATACCATTGGTTGGGGTTTCTCACTCGCTTACCGGGGAACAGCTCTATAAGCGAGCCCTCGGCAAACTCTCGAGTCACATAAGGTTGCTGACCCAGAGCCACTCCCATGCCTTGCACGGCCGAAGACAGAGCAACATCATAGCTTTCGAATTGCAAACCCGACTCTGGAACCACACCTACAGGTGCATGCGCCTCAAGCCAAACGTGCCAATCAGATCCAGACGGGTAGACCTGTAAGATGGGATGATCATAGAGATCGGCGGGAGAATCGAGGGGCTGGCGCTGCTGATAATACTGCGGGCTGCAGACTGGAAACAACTCGCTGGTAAAAAGCGGTGTGTAGTCGACCGCGGCACTGACTGGTGACCCAATCATAATGGCTGCATCGATATCATCCTGATCAAAATTCGCATCATCCTGCGCTGTATGAAGCCGAACTTGAAGCTCAGGATGCCACTTCTGGAACTCCGCCAAGCGCGGCAATAACCAACGAATCGTGAAGGTAGAATACACTTGTACGGTGAGCGTGCTGGACAACCGATCAGAGACAATCATCTCAGTGGCATCGGAAATGCGGTCAAGGGCATCACGCAGAATCGGGTAGTAAAGCAGGCCTTTTCGGTTAAGTTCTACCGCTCGAATCTGTCTAGAAAAAAGATGTACCCCTAAATAATCTTCTAACGAACGAATCTGATGACTTACTGCGGACTGTGATACGGTCAACTCCTCGGCAGCGAGTTTAAAACTGCCATGACGAGCAGCAGCCTCGAATGCTCTCAGGGCGTTGAGAGGGGGTAGTTTACGCTTTTGCCGTTTCAGCTTCATGCAATTACTCGTGCTCTGGCGCACTTCGAGGATGAATTTTTCTCATCTTTTATGTTTTTTTTATCACTTGTAGTCTACGCCTATGATTGAGAACATTTAACCCATAGTCAATCCATAAATATATAACAACGGTGGTATTTCATTGAACTCATCACGCGTGGCACTGGTGACAGCAGGCGCATCAGGTATTGGCAAAGCCATTGTCGAGCGATTGCTGGAGAACCATTTCCAGATTCATATTGCGGACATCTCAGCAGACTCGATAGAACACTTTACCTCAAGTAAACCAGGTCTTACGGGGACCTGTGCAGACCTCGGATCAGCGGACGCGGCCCAAAACGTCTTGGATGACTGTATGATGCACCATGGTCGTATCGACTTGTTGGTAAATAACGTGGGTATCGCTGGCAATACCGCTCGAGTCGAAAACTCGGATCCCGATGATTGGGATCGCACGATTTCGGTGAGCCTAAGCAGCGCGTTTTACATGACGCGGCTCTGCAGCCCCCAGATTCAAGCGCAGAAAGGCAGCATTATCAATATCGCTTCCAACGCGGCACTGTTTGGTTTTCCCATGCGATCAGCTTATACCGCGGCGAAATGGGGCTTGATCGGCTTAACCAAAACCTGGGCGATGGAAATGGGCCCTAAAGGTGTGCGAGTCAATGCCATTTGTCCCGGCAGCGTCAGCGGTCCCCGCATTGACGGCGTTATCGAACGCGACGCCCAACAGAGAGGAATGTCTACTGAAGCGATCCGAGACGTTTACGCAAGGCAATCGTCTATGCGTGTTTTTGTAGAGGCTGAGGATATTGCCAATACCGTCGCATTCTTAGCCTCCGATGCAGGACGCTACATTTCGGGGCAAGCCTTGGCGGTCGACGGCCACACCGAGGGACTATCCAATTGGTTAGATAACGAGTAATCGAAAGACATCATACCTTACGCCACACAATACTCATTCGAGGGAGTCATCATGAAAGCAGTTTGGTTCGAGAGTTTTGGCCCCGCTGATGCGGTCTTACAATACGGTGACCAGCCTACACCAACAGCGGGACCCGGTGAGGTACTCGTAAAACTTGCGTTCGCCGGCGTGAATCCTTCAGATGTCAAAAAACGGGCGGGAGCCTTTCCCAATCTTCTTGACCAAGGCTTAATTATTCCCAACAGCGACGGCTCCGGCACCATCGTTGCGGTTGGCGACGGTGTATCCGAAACACGTATTGGAGAGCGTGTCTTCGTATATCAAGGTCAGTACGGCCGCAGATTGGGAACCACCGCTGAATATATCGCGATTGACGAACGGCGCGCCCCTCGTCTGCCCGAAACGGCCGACTTGGCTGTGGCAGCCTGCATTGGCATACCGATCATGACCGCGCATCGCTGTGTGTTCGCCGACGGTCCGGTTGCCGACCAACGGCTCCTGATAACGGGCGGTGCCGGACGAGTCGGCTTCTATGCAATCCAGTGGGCAAAGCATGCTGGTGCAACTGTGATTGCAACCGCAAGCAATGAGACAGATCGCGAACTCTGCCTCTCTCTTGGCGCCGACCATGTCGTGAATCATCGCGACCCGAACTGGGGCGCTGTTGTTAGCCAAGACTTCGGTAAAGTCGATCGCGTAATCGAGGTAGAGTTCGGCGCCAACCTGCCCCAAGTGATTCAGTGTATTAACACGGGCGGCACTATCGCTACCTATTCGTCAGCCCAGGTGCCAACACCAGAGCTACCTTTCCGAGATATGATGTTCATGGATCTGACTGTCCGCATGGTGATTGTCTATGCAATGCCAGAAACGGCAAAAGAGGCGGCTATCGCAGACACGATTTCGGCTCTTGAAGAAGGTTGGATGGTGCATCGTATTGCTCATAAGGTACCCCTCAATCAGCCCGCCAAGGCGCATGAGCTGATAGAGCAAGGCGGCTTCGGGGGCTGTGTGGTGATCGAGATTGCTTAAAGCCGTGCATCGCCTCCTGCAACAGCAGATCGCTCGAGGGAATTTTCTCGGCATGCTGTTGACGCGCACTGTTATTCTTATCTGCGCTGTTGGGTTGCACGCACCCTCATCACTCGCTGCGACACTGGCAGCGGACCGGATCTATGAGGGCTCAACGGTTGATGGTATTCAGACTTTTCTTGGAATACCCTTCGCGCAGGCCGATCGATGGCAAGCCCCTCAGCCTCTGCCTCCCTCGACCGATGAAGTACTGCCAGTTAAAGCGAATCAGTTCCCACCGGCTTGCATGCAAACAGACCACATCGTGCGCTGGTATCGCAACCTGATTGACGACTTTGGTGGCGACCCTGAATCGTTTCAAGCACCTGAGATGGCTGAAGAATGCTTGTCTCTCAATATTTGGGCGCCTGAGCAGTCGACCGAGCAAGCCCTTCCTGTGGTCATCTACATTCATGGCGGGAGCAACAAAGGTGGTTGGTCATTCGAGCCCAATTATGTAGGTGCGGAACTCGCTAAACGCGGGCTCATCGTTATTAGCATCAATTACCGTCTCGGAATCTTTGGCTTTTTCGCACATCCCGATATTCCTGATCCCAACTTTGCGCTGCTGGATCAAATCGCCGCACTTCAATGGGTCCATCGACATATCGACCAACTTGGCGGAGATAGCTCTAATATCACTCTCATGGGGGAGTCAGCGGGTGCCAGTAACATAGGTTTTTTGTTGTCTGCGCCAGCAGCGAAGGGATTGTTTCATAAAGTCATACATCAGAGTGCCGGATGGGCCATTAACGGACGAGTCGATCTGGAAGACGCACAAATGGCTGCCCAAAAACTTGATCTTGCCATTGGGAACGGTTCTGAGGTGGGTCTTGCGGCACTCAGAGAAGAAAGTCCACACACATTATTGGAACATGCTGTCGATCTCTATGAGTCGATCTATTTCGACCCGATTGCAGGAACACCCAGCTTACCAATCTCAGCAAGTGAGGTTTTTGCCAGCGGTAGCGTGCACCCTGTGGAGTTGCTGATTGGTAGCAATGCAGACGAATGGCTTATTTACTTAGACGATTCACAGTCGCTCAGCGATGATCTCACCCGACTAGCGCCACAGATCCATCATGACGCGCTTCGGCAAGCACTCACTGGATTGCCAGAACCAAAGGCACGCGACAGACTTATTACTGCAATCAACTACGTGTGCCCCTCGTTCACAATCGCTGAGACCATGGAAGGTTTGGACAGACAGGCCTGGTTCTATTACTTTGACCAAGTTCGAACTGGGGACTTAGCCAGTAAAATGGGTGCCTATCATGGTGCTGAGCTACCCTATGTATTCAACACGCACGATGACTGGCTGCCGACCAATAAAGGCGACCGAGAACTTACGGATATCATGATGTCGTATTGGGCTAACTTCATTCGGACTGGAAACCCCAATGCCCCCGGGCTACCCCAATGGACACCCTACAGCAGCGATAAACAGCTGATTTTAAGATTACACCGTGAATCAGCAACCCAAACGCACCCAAGCGCATCCCTATGCGCCGTTTTGAACCCTTAAGTGCCGGAGATGCGCATGGAAGCCAACGTCAGCCCCCAGTCGCTCGATAAATGGACTTTCTCTGCCACGGTGCTCTGTATCGTTGGCGTTGCAGCACCTCTTCTTCTCGCGCCATCCACTTCGGCTCAGGTTGTAGAAACAATCTACGACTACCTCACTATTCACTTTGGCCTAGTCTATCTTTGGTATGGTATCGCCGCTCTGATCTTTCTGCTCTACCTTGCGCTGGGACGATTTGGCAAAGTCCGCCTCGGTGCACCATCATCTCGGCCCGAATACAGTACGCTGAGCTGGATCTCGATGATTTTTTGCTCGGGTGTCGGCGCGGGTATGTTGTATTGGGCGGCCATAGAATGGGGGTATTACCTTGATGCTCCCCCATTTGGTCTTGAACCTCGTTCCAGTGAAGCCACCGAATGGGCAGCAACCTATGGGTTGTTTCACTGGGGCATCAGTGCCTGGGCTTTTTACTGCCTACCAGCGCTCGCAATTGCTTATCCCTACTACCGTCGCAACGTGCCATTTTTGAGACTGAGTACCGGTTGTATGAAATACCTGCCCAATGGCATTGAAAGCAAACGAGGCCGCTTGATTGATTTCCTTTACATGCTGAATTTGATTGGCGGATCAGGTACCTCTTTGGGCCTCAGTACACCCATGATGGCAGCCAGTTTTGCCGAGCTGAGCGGCTTACCACACGATTTTTGGCTTGAAGTCTTTTGCGTCGTATTCTGTATCGCAATTTTTGGCACTAGCGCGTGGCTAGGCCTTGATCGCGGCTTCAAAAAACTCGCGGATTTTAATACTTGGCTCGCATTTACTTTACTCTTCTTTGTGCTGGCCGTCGGACCCACTCTGTTCATCTTAAAAGTCGGCACAAACAGTATCGGTCTCATGCTACAAAACTTTCTCCATATGCTCACCTGGACTGACCCCATTAACAACTCAGGCTTTGTAGAGAACTGGACCATTTTTTACTGGGCTTGGTGGGTTGCTTACGGTCCCTTCGTAGGCATCTTTGTGGCTCGCATTTCACATGGCAGAACAATCAAGCAGGTCGTCTTTGGAATGCTCTGTTTTGGAAGCCTCGGCGCTTGGCTGTTCTTCATCATTTTTGGGAACTATGCTCTGCACCTTGAACTCAATAATATCGTGAGTCTGTCAACGCTTATCGCCGCCGGCCAAGAAGCCCGAGCAATTACTGAAGTGTTCTTGTCACTTCCCTTCGGGGATTTGGCACTTGGCGCATTTTTGGTGGTAGCCGTGATTTTCCTATCTACCACTTATGACTCCGCTTCTTACACCTTGGCGTCAGTGTCGACCAAGCACCTCAAAGTTGGCTACCACCCGGCGCGATACCTGCGAGTATTCTGGGCTATTGCTCTTGGCGTGATACCGATTTCATTGATGTTTGTGGAAGGCTCGCTAAAAGTCATACTCTCGGCGACCATAATCGTCTCACTCCCTCTACTCGTCGTCGGTTATCTTATGGGGAGTTCTTTGCTCAGCCAACTCAAGGAAGATTACCCCCTTAACGACGACGACTAAACTCGGTATTACCTGCAGAGATAAAGCAGCTCTGACGTATCCTCTGAGCCATAAGTGCCCTTGCCAATTATTCCAAGACCGATCATGCTGAGGCCAGACAATCTGGTCCCGACATGTGGGTGCCAGAACCACTATTGAACGAGAGACGACATCATGAACGACCGCGAGTTTGATTTGATTTTACTTGGCGCCACTGGATTTACGGGCTCACTAGTCGCACGACATTTACACGACACTTACGGTGATACTCTAAACTGGGCCATGGCAGGACGTAATCTCGCCAAACTGCAACACGTTCAGAGCGAACTCAATTGCTCGGTGCCGCTCATCGAGACCGATAGCGCTGATGCGATGGCAATGAACGCCTTAGTGGCGCGCACTAAGGTCGTGTGCACTACGGTTGGTCCCTATGCACTTTACGGGACGCCATTAGTCGCAGCTTGCGCGGCTGCAGGTACTCATTACTGCGATCTGACCGGAGAAGTGCAATGGATGGCGCAGACTATCAATCATTTTGAGCAGCTGGCTCAAGAGAGCGGAGCTCGAATTGTGCATACCTGTGGATTCGATTCCATCCCCAGCGACCTCGGGGTCTTGTACACCCAACAGCGAATGCAAGCGCACCACCAATGCTATGCGGATACGATCAAAGCCCGAGTGGGTCGATTCAGTGGGAGCGCCAGCGGCGGTACCATTGCAAGTATGATGGTCATGATGGAGCAGATGGGAAAAGATGCAGGTATCGCTGAGCTAATGGCAAACCCCTATTCCCTCAATCCCCAAGGTGAGCAGTCCGGCCCAGATGGTTTGGATGAAAACCAAGCGATCTACGACACCGATTTTGAGCAATGGACGAGCCCTTTCGTGATGGCAGCCGTCAACGCACGTGTTGTCCGGCGCAGCAACGCATTACAGGGATTCCCCTATGGTAGACAGTTTAGTTATGACGAACGCCAACTGACAGGTGTTGATAAAGCAGGCCAGCGGAAAGCGAAAAATATCGCGTTTGGTAGCAGAGTTGGGCCCGCTGTTATGTCGTTTGGGCCTATCCGTAAGCTCGCCTCACGCTTCTTGCCCAAACCCGGTGAGGGACCGAGTCCCGAAGCTCAACTTAATGGACACTTTGAGCTGTTTTTCCACGCCGCCTCAACCGCGGGTTCGCGCACAGTCCGCACCCGCGTATCTGGCGATCGAGACCCCGGCTATGGGGCGACCTCTCGAATGCTCGGTGAAGCTGCTGTATGCCTGGCTCAAGATGACCTTAAGTGCCCTGGTGGAATCTATACGCCCGCGACTGCGATGGGCGAAAACCTGATCAAGCGCTTGCAGCGCAATGCGGGCATGACCTTCGAGGAGGTGTAAAGGTGAGGCTGTTGCGGTTCACAATCGCGCTTTTCAGAACCTATTGTAAAAGTCATTGACCGACCTAGGTTTTTATTATTCAATCGGATAATGAAAAGTAATAAGCCGGCCTCCGTGGTTCTGACTCTTACCAATAAAACCCGAATGGGGTACGGATTTGCTGACTTTGGATTTAATCTTTACTACACGGGATTGAACCTTTTTCTTCTTTACTACTACACCGATGTGCTTGAAATTCGGCCAGCCGTGGCGGGTCTTATCTTTGGTTTACCCTTAATTTGGGACGCGATTACCGATCCCATCATGGGTGTCATCGCAAGTCGAACTCGCAGCCGCTACGGAAGCTACCGACCCTACCTTATTTATGGCTCTGTACCTCTCGCCATCAGCTTCGTGATGATGTTTGCAGCGCCTGTCATGTTCCAAAATCATGTTGTCCTTGCGGCCGCCATAAGCCATGTTGTTTTTCGCACAGCCTACACCGTGGTGTCCATCCCTTATTCTGCTCTCTCTGCACGCATCGTGTCTGACAGCCAAGAACGCGGCATGCTCGCGGGTGTGCGGATGATCTTTGCGACCTTAGGCGGTCTATTCACTGTATTTGCAACACTCGAGCTGGCTACTTATCTGGGCGACTCGAACTTACCCGCCGGGTTTTTAGGGGTAAGTCTCATCTATGCAACGATGGCCACACTAATCTTCACGGTCACTTTTTTGGCGACAGCAGAGCAACCCATTCACACGCCCACCGAACGATTCAAATTCTCTCAAATTACCGCTCCACTGAAGCACAACAGAGCTTTATGGATACTCATCGTCGCGATTGTATTCGGAGCCAGCGGAAATGCTATTTTCGGCAAGGGGCTGATTTACTACATCAAATATGTGGCGGCACTCGACATCACTATCACTGGCGCCCTAGTCGCTCTCACTGGTGCGGTCTCACTCTCTGTACCTTTTTGGATTGCGGTATCGCGAAAACTCAACAAGCGATCTGTCTGGCTCATTGGCTCGTTAATAACGATCACAGCGCAAGCCACTTTGTATTTAACGCCTCCCAGCAGCGAAGCTATTTTCTTTGCTCTAATCGCTCTCCTGGGCATCGCGAGTGGCGCCTTCAACGTAACCTTCTGGTCGATGCTTCCAGATACGGTCGAGTATGGTGAATGGAAAACAGGTATCCGCGATGAGGGTATAATATTCGGCGTCAATCAACTTGCTCTCAAAACCGCCTCTGGAATTGGTATTAGTCTATTGGGCATCACCCTTGAAATGATTCGCTATCAAGCGAACCAAGTGCAAACGCCCGAGACGCTGCAAGCGATCCCACAATTGGTCATCTTAATCCCCTTGGGATTAACGATCTTATCTGCAGTCTCAATCGCCTACTACCCAATTAACAAACATATTCATGGTCGACTTGTTCGAATCCTTGAGTGGCGCCGAGCTAGGATATTCTCTTGACCGCCA
>DOVB01000066.1 GCA_003520285.1 Halieaceae bacterium | reverse complement strand
GGTGCCGCCAAGTAGTCGGTGTAGTCAGCGGCTTGCTGACCTAAGAAATGAATCCAATAAACGCTCCATGGATCCCGCTCGTTGGAACGATAACTGTGCGCCACCGATTGGGGTAGCAAGATGACATCACCGGCCCCGATCGCATGACTGTTAGCGCCTACAGTCAGTTTGCCTCTGCCGTCACTGCAGAAAATAAGGAGATAATCGTCGTGATCTGTCCGCTTCATACGATGCCCTTGTGCGTTGGGATAGAACCCCAATGCAGTAGGGTATAACTCACGGCTCAGGACGTGGTGTTGAAGTCGCTCGACCATAAAGGTGGGGGTGACAATTCGCGAGCCGAGCGGCGGCAGTGGCCATTGTGATGGGGTACTCATCGGCGTAGATTAGTCAAAACCCGCAATATAGTCTATATAGTTAACAACATGCGGAATATCCTACGCCGAGTTCGCGTGGTAACTTAATACATCTAACTGCACCAATAGAGGCTCCTATGAAGCGTGTCCCACTGTTCATTAATGGCGAATTTGTTCAGAGTAATGCTGAGCAAACACAACCTGTATTTAATCCAGCGAATCAGCAGATAATCGCCCAAGTGCCGATGGCCACGGCGACCGAGGTCGATTTGGCCGTTGCGAGTGCCAAGGCCGCTTTCGAAACATGGCGCTTGGTCCCCATTGCTGAGCGTGCACGGGTGATGATGCGCTATCAGGCCCTGTTGAAAGAGCATCACGATGAACTGGCTGAGATTTTGTCACAAGATACGGGCAAGACATTTGAGGATGCGAAAGGAGATGTCTGGCGAGGTATCGAGGTGGTAGAGCAAGCCGCCAATGTGCCCTCAAATATGATGGGAGAGACCTTATCTAACGTTGCTGGTGGAATTGACACCTACAGCTATATTCAACCGCTCGGTGTTGTCGCAGGTATTACGCCCTTTAATTTTCCAGCCATGATCCCACTGTGGATGTACCCACTGGCTATTGCATGTGGTAACACTTTTGTCCTGAAGCCCTCAGAGCAGGTGCCACTCACACCGGTGCGATTGATAGAACTGTTCATTGAAGCGGGGGCGCCGAAAGGGGTCCTTAATATGGTTCATGGTGGCGCGGAACAAGTGAATCAATTGTTGGTTCACCCCGATATTCAAGCGGTTTCATTCGTGGGCTCATCTCGAGTCGGTGATCATATTTATAAAACCGCGAGTGCGGCCGGCAAGCGAGCACAGTGCATGATGGGCGCGAAAAATCATATGGTAATCATGCCTGATGCCGATAAGAATAGTACCTTGAACGCTCTGGTAGGGGCCTCTGTGGGTGCTGCTGGACAGCGCTGCATGGCGATTTCTGTGGCGGTGTTTGTTGGCGATGCTTACGATTGGCTTGATGAGCTGAAAGAGAGAATGAGTGCGGCTCGTCCGGGCGTTTGGGATGATGCGGGTGCAAGCTACGGACCGATTATCTCGCGAACCGCACATCAACGAGTCATCGATCTTATCGGCCAGGGTATCGAGCAGGGTGCTCGGTGTTTACTCGATGGTCGCGATGTGAACGTGACCGGCTATCCTGATGGCAACTGGGTTGGTCCGACTCTGTTTGCCGATGTCACCACCGACATGGCCATCTATCAAGAGGAAATATTTGGTCCCGTTTTGTGTTGTCTGCAAGTGGCTACACTCGACGAGGCTATCGCCCTTATTAATCGTTGCGAGTTAGGTAATGGGACCTCGCTATTCACCCAGAGTGGCGGCGCCGCAAGACACTATCAAACCGAAGTTAAAGTCGGGCAAGTAGGGATCAATATTCCTATTCCGGTGCCTTTGCCGTTCTTTTCCTTTACCGGCTGGCGAGGATCATTCAGAGGCGACTTACATGCCTACGGCAAGCAGGCAGTGCGGTTTTATACCGAGACCAAGACGATTACGGCAAAGTGGACACATCAAGAGCCAGCAGGGTCAGGTGCCCAGCCAAATATGAGCATTAACTTGCGTTGAGGCAGCGACTATGGATTTTTCGTTAAGCGACGAGCAACAGGCCTATGTCGACAGTGCGCGCGCATTTGCTCGAGCAGAAATGGCGCCTTTTGCAGCGCGGTGGGATGCCGAGTCCCACTTTCCTGTTCAGACCCTTGCTAAAGCGGGTGAGCTCGGCTTTATGGGCTTGTACACCCCCGAGGCTGCTGGCGGCTTGGGCATGTCACGACTTGATGCCAGTCTGATTGTGGAAGAGCTTGCACGGGGGTGCACAACCACTGCCGCATTTCTGACGATCCACAATATGGCGACGAGTATGATCGGCACCTACGGCAGCCCCGCGCTGATTGAGCAATTTTGTCCTGATCTTGTCGCTGGTGCGCGCTTAGCGTCCTATTGTCTGACTGAACCGGGTGCTGGATCGGATGCTGCCTCGCTCCGGAGCACGGCTACCCTAGACGGCGATTATTACCTTGTGAACGGTTCTAAAGTCTTTATTTCAGGTGCAGGCGAGACGGCAGTGCTGGTCGCCATGTTGCGAACCGGCGGCCCCGGTGCCAAGGGGATCAGTGCCTTTGTGATCCCAGCAGATTCTGAGGGTATTACCTACGGTAAAAAAGAAGAGAAAATGGGCTGGAACGCGCAACCTACTCGGGCGGTCAACTTCGATAACGTGCGTGTCCCTATCGCCAATCGTTTAGGGGCAGAGGGGCAGGGCTTTGCCATTGCCATGGCTGGGCTCGATGGAGGCCGAATTAACATTGCGACCTGCTCGATTGGAACGGCACAACAGGCCTTGGTTGAGGCGACGCAATACGTGCAGCAGCGACAGCAATTCGATCAGGCGATCAGTGAGTTTCAGGCGACGCAATTTCGTTTGGCAGATCTGCAAACTGAGTTGGTTGCAGCGCGCCAAATGGTGCGGTTAGCGGCTTACAAGTTAGACTCTAAGGATGCTCAGGCGACGACCTACTGTGCGATGGCGAAGCGCTTCGCAACTGATGCTGGCTTTCACATTTGCAACGAAGCTCTGCAGTTGTTCGGTGGTTACGGCTATATTCGTGAGTATCCGATGGAACGATTTGTGAGAGACACTCGCGTCCATCAAATTTTAGAGGGCACCAACGAGGTTATGCGGCTGATTATTGCAAGGCGTATGCTTGTTGACGGTGCGTTAGAGGTGATCAAATGATAACGACTACATCCGATAAGATTCAGGTCGAGATTAACGGCCCTGTTGCCACGCTAACTATTAATAATCCACCCGCCAACACCTGGGATATCGAGAGTCTTCCTGCGCTAAGAGACGTTGTCGCAGCACTCAACGACGACCTAAGCGTTTATGCTCTGGTCATCACTGGCAGGGGTGACAAGTTCTTTTCAGCGGGCGCTGATTTGAAACTGTTTGCCGACGGTGACCCCGCCACAGCGCGCACAATGGGTCAGCACTTTGGTGAGGCGTT
>DOVB01000203.1:3048-4216 GCA_003520285.1 Halieaceae bacterium | reverse complement strand
ATAAAACTGCTCAGAGGCCTCATCAGACGTGAAGTAATGTCGATGAATCAGCTCAACGCCCAGGAAATCACTCAGGTGCGTCATCAACTGAGCTTGGGCACCACCCGGATCTGCGTAAGTGAATAAGTGGATTCTTGGCGCCACTCGCTTGGCTTTCAGGCAAGCAAGAATGATGTCAGCGTCACGAACGGGCTGACTTACCACGGGAACGGCGAGTGTGCTGGACAGATAGGCAGCATTCGCCCCAGCGCTGATGATGACATCGGGGTGATAGCGGTCGACCAAACCCCGATAATCCATCTTGCTCGAAGCAACCGAATCGTGAAACGAGAAATGGGCTCTGTTTGAATCACCTCCGATCACCGAATGAACGAGTTCACTAAAGCGTCGGAAACCCAGGACCAGAATCCGCGGCTTAATCGCAAGATCCCGATCGTTCACAAGTGGCCTCCAATCTGTCGCAAGTGATCCATAGCTTCGCTTAAACTCACCACTTCTGCGTATTTTGCATTCATATCGTGTAGGTTAGCGTCTTGCGCGGTCAGATTTCGATCCCCAACCGCTTCTTTGACCACCCAAACGCGATAATTCTGCGACAAGCCATCTACCACGGTGGCTCGTACGCAACCGCTCGTGGTCAGGCCAATGACGACCAGCGAATCGATTTCATGAGTGTTTAGGTGTTGGGCTAAATTCGTCCCAGCAAACGCACTGGGAAACTGCTTTTCGATCACAGGCTCTAGATCAGTCGGAGCTACTCTGGCATCGATCTCGACCCACCGACTGCCGCGTTGCAAAATATCGAGACTCGGCAAACGCTCCCGAAACACCGAAGCTTGCTCTGGTGAGTCATACACGACAGTGGTGTAAATCACGGTCAAACCAGCGCTTCGAAACGCCTGTATTAGCTCTGCAGCAGCGTCAACCGTCGCGCCAAACTCACCACCGAGTGGTGAGTCTGACTGCGTAAATCCATAGCTCATATCGACCACGATAAGTGCCGGATTCAGTAACAGATCGAGCCTGCGCCGAGCGAGATCGGTCATCCGTTTTACCGCGCTTTATTCCGAAACACGGGGGTCTCAGGTGCGGGCAAATGAGTCTCGACCAGACATCGCGATTTGATCTCTTCGATCGTACCGCCAAAGTTGAAGATCTCGGTGATCTC
>DOVB01000203.1:0-2794 GCA_003520285.1 Halieaceae bacterium | reverse complement strand
TCGCGCGAAACCAGACCGCGTCTGACATCTAAAGCAACCAATTCAGGAGAGCGAGCTAGAGGATCACCCCAGCCACCACCGCCCCAAGTATTAAAATACAGAATATCTCCCGCTTTGACTTTGATGTCTTCGCACTTGGCAGGCAACCATTCTTCGCTGCCATCGACTCGAACTAAACGCTTGGTCGACCGCATACCAGGATCTCCGCCATTGACTCCCCACGGATAGGTCATCCAGCGCTCATCGTGAATACCCACTTCGCCATCCACTAAAAATCGGTAGGCAACCGACAGACCGTTGCCACCGCGATGAAGCCCAGCTCCACCGGAATCCGGAATGATCTCGTAACGCTCAATGCGCAGTGGGAAATAGCTTTCGATAAACTCGTTGGGCACATTGGTGAAGCCGGGCCAGAGACTGTGTCCATCAGGACCATCGCCCACTGGTCGACCTGGGACACCACCGAAGCCGATCTGGAACAGCTGGAACCACTCATCGCCTTTGCCTTCGCGAGTATCATAGCCAGAGAAGAACAAGTGCGGGGAATCAGAGAACCCGGCAGCATTCAGCAAATCATTAGGGGCTCCCATACCAAGCAAGGCACCCAGGACATCGAAAATACGCCCCAAGGCATGAGTACGGCCGGATAAAGCCGCCGGATAACGCGGTTTCAGCAGAGTACCTTCAGGAATGCGCACGTCCACAAGGTCGTAGAAACCATCATTGAAGGCAATTTGTGGATCTACAATGTTGATAGTGAACGAACCGAAGAACATTTTGAACATGTCTTCATTGAGGAAGAAGTTGACCGAACTTTGTGCTTGCGGTGAGGTTCCCTCAAAATCGAAAATGGCTTTGTCGCCCTCACGCCACATGGTGCAGTGGATTTTGTAAGGCCCCATTCCCATGCCGTCATCGCACAAATAATCGGTAAACTCCCTCTTCTCTTCAGGAACGATCATCGAGATAACGGCTTTCATCGCGTCATAGTTACGTTGCAACATCACGTCCATGGTCGAGGTAAAGACGTCGTCACCAAAACGGTCAGCAATCTCAACACAACGCTTCGCAGCGGTGTTACAGGCAGCAACCAGCGCGTTTAAATCGAATCGGTTCCACTGCGAGGTGCGCACGTTGTGCAATACCAATTCCAGCAAGTCGTGCTGCAATACGCCTTTCTTGTACAGCTTAACGGGTGGAATTCGAATACCTTCTTGGTAGATCGTGGTCGCGTTAATGGGGATCGATCCCGGCACCATACCGCCGTTGTCGGACATGTGCCCAAACATGGCAGACCACGCGATGTGACGACCCTGTTTGAATACGGGCACTAACACCAACCAGTCAGGCAAGTGAGATACCGCCGCATTACACAAATAGGGGTCATTTGTGAGAATCACGTCACCCTCTTCGATCTCGGCATCAAATACCGACAGAAATGGGCCAATGAACGAGCCAAACTGACCGACCACCATTTTGCCATCTTTGTTGGCGATCATTGGGAAACAGTCTCCCTGCTCCCGAATACCAGGCGACATCGCTGTTCTAAACAGCACGGCATCCATTTCTTCGCGCGCATTTTTGAGCGCGTTCTCAATAATATCCACAGTCACGCTTTCGACCTCAATAGACTGAAGGGGCGTGCTGTTAGTCTCAATAATTGTAGCTGGCATAATTAGGCTCCTTGGCTCGAAGCGACGGGTTCAATAAGCAGATTACCAATGTGATCTGTGCGAGCTTGATATCCGGGAAGAATCAAGGTGGTGGAGTCCATCTCCATCACAATTGCCGGGCCGGGTACCGTTAGTGCCGCATGCAGTTTGTAACGCTCATAAATCGTTGCGTCATACCATGCGCCTTCAAAGTAAATTCGGGTTTCATGAATTGCGCACTCAGCCAATGTCAGGGTGCTGTCTGGCTGTTTTCGAATCTCGAGCGTCTGTCCTTGCGAGGAGACAACGGCACGAATCATTACGATCTCATGTCCATCGCCCAGCTTGAAGGTAAATAATTTCTCGTGCTCATCATCGAAGACGTCGGTAATCACCGCAATACCCTTGCTGCTCAACGATTCAGCGTCAAAATCGACACTAATCTGGAAGGCCTGTCCGGCATAGCGAACATCAGCTTGGTAGGTCACTTTAAGTTGGCTTGCAGCTATACCATCTGCTAGGAGCGCTTGTGAGGCGCGATCTTTGAGGGCCTCGAGATCAGCCGCCAATTGCGTCTGTGAGATATCACTCGCCAGCGAACCATAGCTACGAGCCGCTTCATCTTGTAGCTGGGTCGTGGCATCGCCGTAGGCGCAGAGCACACCGGGTCCGGGTGGCACAATGACAGGGAAAGAATTAACTAATCGACCGAGCGCGTTGGCATGCAAAGGACCGGCACCACCAAAGCCCACCAAACTGAAATCGCGCGGATCATAACCCTGCTCGACCGAGACCAATCGCAGCGCACCAAACATCGCCTCATTCGCGATACGAATAATACCTTCTGCCGCTTCCATCACATCGATCCCTAACGAATCAGCGACTTTTTGAACAGCTGCCATAGCCGCATCACGGTTAATGGCCATAGCACCGCCCAGCTGTGCATCGCTCGGCAGATAACCCAAAACAACGTTGGCATCACAGACGGTTGGAAGCTCGCCACCTTTCATGTAAGCAGCCGGCCCCGGAACCGCGCCGGCAGATTCTGGCCCAACACGGAGGGCTTTAGTGAGCTCAGCAACAAATGCAATCGATCCGCCACCCGCACCAATGGTACGAACATCGACGGACGGTGCGCGAAC
>DOVB01000027.1:1577-4369 GCA_003520285.1 Halieaceae bacterium | reverse complement strand
GGTGCCATGGTGTTGCTCGGGCTTACCGAAATTGTGCTGCTTTGGCACAGCTCTTTAACCCCTCTATCCCTCGGGCTCGCCTTTTTGGGTTTTGGGAAACTACTGGTTGCTCTGGGCCTGCTGGGGTCATCAAGACTGCCCTATCTTGGAGGCGTGGTACTCCTGTCTAGCACCGTTATGCTGCAGGCTGACTGGTTTCGCTCGGACGCATCAAGTGCACTTCCCGCCCTTGGCTTGATAGGTATTCTTATCGCCGTTTTATTTTATCTACTGGTCACTAGCCGCCCCGCTCCGCTCAAGCGTCAAAAGACCAAACCCAGTCCCGAATAGGCTTGCCCTACAGGATCAAAGTGACTAGCCTTGTGTGAGTCTTAAAGGAGAATTTTACTGTGCTTAACGCCCTTTCAACTCGGCAGGTCTTTCTATTAACAGCCTTGCTCACGGCGGTCGGGATGGGCTTCGCGTTCTGGCTAGAGTATTACCTTGGACTCGCACCCTGCCCCCTGTGCATGACACAGCGCGCTTTCGTCATTTTAGTGGGTGTGATCTGCTTGCTGGCCGCTATCCATAACCCTCAGACACTCGGTCGCAAGCTCTATGCTGGCGCTGGCTTATTGGCCGCTATTGGCGGTGGAGCTGTCGCTGGTCGTCATATCTACCTGCAGAATTTACCAGAAGATCTGGTGCCCGCTTGTGGCCCCCCACTTGAGTATCTGCTCGACACCCTGCCTTTCCTAGAGGTCGTTAACACCGTGCTAATGGGCGATGGTAACTGCGCGGATGTGGTATGGACCTTTATGGGGCTGTCCATCCCAGAACAAACGTTATTGTTCTTTATTGCACTGGGTCTGATCTGTGTGTGGCAAGTCATGAGATTCGAGAACAAGCCCTGACACGGGCACACTGATTAGTGCGTGCGATTGACCATGTGGCAAGTCCTGAGGTTCGGGGACAAGCCCTAACAAGGGCACACTGATTAGTGCGTACGATTGACCATGTGGCGGGCCAAACTCACTAAAGTGTCGGGGTGCGGCAAATCCAAGATTGACTCGCAGGCTTGATCGCACAAACGATTAGCCTCTTGTCGAGCACCCTCCAGACCCAGAAGTTTTACATAGGTCAACTTATCGGCCTGCTGATCTTTGCCAGCCGTCTTGCCCAAGGCCTGACTGTCTGTGGTAACGTCAAGAATGTCATCAACGATCTGAAAGCAAAGACCCACCGCTTCACCGTATCGAGAGAGCGCTCGTTTTTGAGCGGGGCTAGGGGCAACACAGAGCGCGCCCAAAACCAGAGCCGCCTTGATCAGAGCACCCGTCTTGTGTTGATGTAACTGTTGCAACTCGGCGAGTTCACGCATCACGCCGGTCGACTGCATGTCCATCGCTTGCCCTTCAACCATACCACTGGGCCCCGCAGCCTTTGATAAGACTCGCACCATTTCAACCACAGTTGCCGGTGGCAGACTATCGATCTCGGTCAGATTTTCAAACGCCCAAGTCAGCAGTGCGTCGCCTGCCAAGATCGCCGTCGCCTCATCAAAAGCGATATGCACGGTGGGCTGGCCCCGTCGAATGCTATCGTCATCCATTGCTGGCAAATCGTCGTGCACCAAGGAGTAGGTATGAATGGCTTCAATCGCCACCGCGGTTAAATCGATGGGAGACAGCTGTGGTTGATCAAAATCAAGCTGTGGTCTGAGTGATTGGGCGGCAGAGTACACCAGCGCTGGGCGCAAGCGTTTGCCCCCAGCATTGAGAGCGTAAGCCATACTCCGCTGTAAATTCGAAGACCTTGCAGGCAGCGTTTTCAACCGGGCTTTCATCGCCGCTTCTACTCGGAGCCGACACCGGTTGATATGATCTTCTATCACGGCGTGTCGCTGTCTGCGACCTCATTCAAAGGCGCCGTGCGAAGCTCGCCGCGCTGCTCCAACAAGACTTTCACCGTTTGTTCCGCTGCTTGGAGCGCGGTTTGGGCCTGTTGAGTGAGCGTCACACCTTCTTCAAAAACCGCTACCGACTGTTCCAAAGTCAGCTCTCCAGACTCCATTTGAGCAACGAGAGTTTCGAGCCGGCTCATGGTCGCTTCAAAATCGATTTTATCTGTGGCCATCTTCCCCCTCCTTGCTAACGCATTACCGGCACAGCCGCGATATGCTCCGATGGTTTAATTTTCAGTCGTGTCGCGATCGCACGCTCAATCCCGGCAGCATCTAACCCACAATCAGCCAGAAGGGTTGCCTGATCGCCGTGATCAACAAAATGATCAGGCAAACCAAGACACAGCACATCGATATCTAATTGCTCAGCGGCAACAAACTCGAGCACGGCGCTGCCAGCACCACCCGCTATTGCGTTCTCTTCCAGCGTAACCCAAAGGGGATGAGTAGTGGCTAGCTCACGCAAACGCGCCTCATCGATAGGCTTAACCCACCGCATATCAATCACTGTGGCATTGATCGAGTCGGCTGCAGCGAGCGCATCACTCAGTAAGGTACCAAAACTCAGAATCGCAACACCTGCACCGTCTCGTACAGAGATCGACTGACCGATAGTCCACTCGGTGAGTTCATGCTCGATCAGAGCACCCACACCACTGCCACGTGGATACCGAACCGCAGCTGGCCCCTCGTAACGGTAACAGGTATGCAACAGCTGTCGACACTCATTCTCATTCGATGGCGCCGCGATCACCATGTTGGGGATACATCGCAGGTAGCTCAGATCAAATGCGCCATGGTGCGTTGGCCCGTCTTGTCCCACCAAACCTGCTCGGTCAATACCAAAAGT
>DOVB01000027.1:0-1293 GCA_003520285.1 Halieaceae bacterium | reverse complement strand
GTGGCAAACTCAACCATGCCAGATCCCTCGCACATGGCAGGCGTTATACCGATCAAACGACTGTCTTGGGCGGCCTCGTCGCACAGCCAGCGGCCAAAGATATCCTGATACTTGGGTGCCTTAATCACGTTGTGACCAGCCGCGGCGGGTGCTTTCGGTGCCGACTCCAATTTATTAATCGCATGGTAACCGACAGGATCGCGCTCAGCAGGCTCAAACCCTTTACCCTTCATGGTGCGTATGTGCAGGAACTGTGGGCCTTCTAAGTCCATCATATTGGTCATGGTTTGCACCAACTGCGGCAGGTCATGACCATCTAAGGGACCGATGTAGTTAAACCCGAGCTCTTCGAACAATGTGCCGGGCGCAACCATTCCTTTCATGTGTTCTTCAGTGCGCTTCGCGAGCTCCCAAGCTGGGCGGATCTGGCGCAGTACTTTTTTCGATCCTTCACGCAAAGAGATATAGGTCTTGCTGGCCCAAATCTTCGCAAAATAAGTCGCCAATCCACCCTTGTTATGACCGATCGACATTTGATTATCGTTCAAAATAACGAGCATATTGGGCCGTTCATGGCCCGCGTGCGCCAATGCTTCGATCGCCATGCCACCGGTGATAGCGCCATCGCCTATCACCGCGACCACTTTCCGATCACTGTTGGTTTGCTGTGCCGCCAATGCCATTCCCATAGCTGCTGAAATACTGGTCGACGAGTGCCCTACCCCAAAAGTGTCATACTCACTCTCGCTGCGCTTGGGAAAGCCTGACAATCCGCCGGGCTGGCGCATGGTCTGCATTTGATTACGGCGGCCAGTCAGGATCTTGTGAGGGTAGGTTTGATGTCCAACGTCCCAGACAATGCGATCATGCGGCGTATTGTAAAGATGGTGAAGCGCGACGGTGAGCTCGACCACCCCCAGCCCAGCACCGAAATGCCCGCCGGTTTGACCCACGGTGTAGAGCAAAAACGCGCGCAACTCGCCACAGACTGATCCCAGCTCTTTAAGGCTTAGGTCATGCAAGCTACGACCCGCATCGAGTGCGTCAAGTAACGGCGTTGCCGGCAATGTGTTGGGTATTTGCTGTAACATGCGCCTAGTGTAGCGCAAAGGCTGTACGAGAGGGTAATGGCAAGCTCAGAATCTCCTCAGATAGTCTCAAAGTGATGTTCCAATCGAAAACCACACTGGCCAAATCAATTCCTGCACACTTGCAGACACGATTGCTCGTGCCGATACCAGCGCGGGCTCTAGTGCCAGCGCCAGTTCTACTACCAGTGCCAGTGCCAGTGCC
>DOVB01000025.1 GCA_003520285.1 Halieaceae bacterium | reverse complement strand
GCGGCAGAAATCCTCCGTCTGAGCCGATTGAATCAGCTGGCAACACGGCGCTATTTGTCGCAGCTGATATTCGAGATCCAGAGCAATCGCAGCGCGTCATTGATACGACACTGAGTACTTACGGACGGCTAGATGTTCTTGTTAATAATGCTGGAGGCGGACCAGAGGTTGACTTCGCGACAGCAAGCCCTCGACTCACCGAGAAGTTATTGGCGCTTAACTTAACTGCCCCTTTGACACTTTCGCAGCAAGCATATTCGGCGCTGAAGCGTGATGGTGGCGGCAGCATTATCAATATAGCCAGTGTTAGCGGCGTAAGGCCGTCACCGTACACCACGGTATATGGTGCCGCCAAAGCAGGCTTGTTGAGCGCAACTCGCTCGCTTGCGATGGAGTGGGGTCCCAATATTCGTGTGAACGCGATCGTTGTGGGTCTGGTAAAAACAGAAGCCGCCATTGATCATTATGGCGGCGATGCCGGTTTTGCGCGTGTCGCTAATATGCTGCCTTTGGGCCGAATGGCTGAGCCCTATGACGTCGCTCAGGCAGTATTATTTTTGGCCTCTGAGCAGGCGTCATACATCTCCGGCGCTTCGCTTGAAGTGGATGGCGGTGGCGAAGTGCCGGTCTTCTTACACTTAGCTAAAGAGTCGGGACCCAAATAGGCGAGGTCCATGCGCGCTCCTGAATAATGGGGCTATAAAAAGCCTCTTCGCTAGGATCCTTGCAGCAGGCACTGTAAGCCGTTTCAGAGATGCCCCGTGCGGTGCTGGCCGCGGTGGCCTGTGCCGCGCACTGCTCGTCAAAAGGATTCACACCAGCGGCCATGCACTGCAGGGTGCTCCAGCGACATGACGGATTCTCGACAACCCGGGCATAGTAGAAAGCGCTTTCGGAGGGGTCGTAGTTGGGGTCGGTCCAAACCGTGCACAACTCGCTATACCCGACTCCTATGGGTGCGCAACTATTGCGGTCGACAGTCGCTTGGTTGTTGGGATTGCCAGCGACGTCGATGACTTGTTCGGCTGTGTTGCCGTCGGCGTCGACCCATCCTTTAATGATCTGAATACGTTGTAAATCCATACCAGGATGGCTTGCAATGCCGGGATCTTTTTGGGCATAAACTAAAAATTCTGGTGCCGTCGTCAGATTCTTGGGGAGCAGGGTGCCGCCCATCGGCACGCCACCGCTATAGCCCAATGCATCTCTGTCGGGTCGTGAACAAGCATCTTCCGGGAACGCCCCACCAAAGAAACGCACGATGGGTCGCGTACCCGATGTCGCGTAGGTTTCTCGATTGCGCATGGCGTCAAAAATGGCGTCTCTTGAGTTTTCATGGGCCCACACAACCGCGTGTCCGCCCGGGTTAGAGACTAAATGATCCTGTACGTTACGATAGTCTGCGTCTCTCCGCCCTAGGTGTCCAACATAGTCATATTCTTGGGCGCCTCCCGCTGTTGCATTGTGCGTATCGGTACTACCGATGAAGCCCAATTCGAAGGGGTTAGATTGCCACTGTTGCTGCAGGACTAAGCCGTCTTTCAACACGTTGCGCACCAAGTTGCGGGGCGCGAATTCGTCTATCGCCACCGTTTTACCACGCTCAGACCGCATCTCACCGTCCACTGTGCCGAGCATGTGCAAATTGTCAGATGGAATTTGCTCGAAATCACAGAGTTCATCGATAGTTTCGACGCCACGCTGAGCCAGCCGATCATAGCGACACTCCGATGCGCCCTTGTGTTGAATTAATTCCACTAGAGGCTCTATTGCACGTCGAAGTCTCACTTCTTCCTGTGATTTGGGATCTGGGAACATCAATCCGCCTGCCAAATTAGAGTTGTGCGGTATAGCCAGCACATCACAACCAGAGTCCCCTTTGATGCATTCTTCTTCAAGCTGTTGCCACAGTGACATGACTTGCTGGTTGGTTTCATAAGTTGTAACGGGGCGCTCAGTCACGTTCGCATTACGGAATATGATATTGCGGTGCAGATTATTATGGGCAGAAGCATCGGTATATTCGTAGGCTACAAAAGTGGTGAACTCGCATTGCTCACTGCGGTCGTAGTGTTCCTCGGCTACTCTTTGCACTGTCTGCCAAACGTCCCACTGGCGTTGCGAGCAATCTTCAAATAAGCATATTGCAGACAGTGAAGGTTCGCTGTCATTTTGCCCCCCGAGAGACGTCCACCAGCTTGCCGAAATCAGTTGCAGCCAAAGATTTTCAGAGCGCGACAATACGCACATTGGCCAGAGTCGACCAAAAAGTGAATCTGGGGTTTTACAGGCGTCGACTTGCCCCAAGAATTCTCCGTGATCGGTGAGTGCAGCGAAATCGAGGGGGCGATCAATTTGTGCTGTCACAGTCTGTTTTCCGTCTGCATCTGGCAGCGTAATCGGATAGCCTTTCGCGTACTGATAAGTTTCTGTCGGTCCGTTACGTTGGCTCGACAAATAGGAGTCAAAAGACAAGCTGCTATGCGTGTGAAGATCACCGAACAAGGGTTTTTTGTGTGGTGCAAAATCGAGGCACGGTTCCCGACTCTCGGAATATTGAAAGCGGGCTTTCGCAGATTCGTTCGCAGCAGCACTGGTTGCCGTAATCAGGCCTAACAAGACTGCTGTTAAGTAAGGTTTTAGGGTGATATTAGACATATTGTGCTCCGGCTAAAGTACCGTCGGGAGTTGCACAGCTGGCGGTTGTGCAGCGTTATTTTTATGGGTGGCGTCATCTGATGGTGCCCGCCAAATTCAAAACTGTTCTGGTCTAAAAAGTGCGTCATGCCCGCCATCGATAAAGACCACAGATCCGGCAATGAAGCTTGCCTGATCACTTAACAAGAAGGCGATTAAGTGAGCAATCTCGTCAGCTTGTCCGGCTCGTCGAAGAGGAATGGATGCCAAAAATTTTTGAATTGAGTCGGCGTATTCTGGGCTCTTCGCAACTGCTTGAGTCATGGGGGTTTCAATGTACCCCGGCGCAACCGCATTCAGTGCTATTCCAGAGGCCGCCCACTCCGGTGCGTTACGTCGGATCCAGCGCGCTACCGCTTGTTTGCTTCCTGAGTAGCATTCATGCCCGTTGGTGTTCTGGGCCACCGCCCGAGCCTCGGCTTCAGAGCGTGTCAGCAAGGCGTCAACCAGCGCTGGGGTTTGACACATTGGCGCTGAGTTTGAAGACACTGCAACCACTCGCGCAGCAGGGCGCAGGTGCTCTCTTAAGCCTTCAATGAGCTCGATCGTGCCGTGGTAGTTAATCGATACAATCGCAGCGGTGTCCTTGAAATGAGACGCCACACCGGCGCAGGTGACGATACCGTCAAAAGGTCCATAAGCCTTGAGTGCGGCGAGTGCTTGTTGTCGTGATTCAG
>DOVB01000091.1 GCA_003520285.1 Halieaceae bacterium | reverse complement strand
TGAGAGTACATAAATTCGGGTTTGGTTTGATGAACATAGAGCTCTAGCAAGAGCGCATCGCTCTCGGACTTCTCCATACCAGCGAATCCTTTAATATAGGCGGCAGACGAGAAAAGTGCTTGCTTACCGGTTTCACGGTGCGTTCTCACCAAAGGATGTTCACAGGTTTCGCGAGCCCGTTCGCTGGCGATAATCTTCATACTCCGGCCGCTGTTCTGATCGTTCTCACCATAGGCGCCATCAGGTGCGTAACCCAGCTCAGCAGAGTGAATGGCGACCAAACCCTCAATCCGAGCTCGCAGATTGTCGGGCAGTGCTTCGTAGGCAGCCACTTGATCCGCAAACAGCGTGTTGCCCCCGTGGGGAGGTATAGTGATTCCGTACAAGGCGGTCCCTGCAGGAGGTACCTCTAAGAAGCTCCAGTCGGTGTGGAAGATCTCTGCAAAAATTGGGGTAGTCTCGTCAGCCCTGCGCTGGATCGCAGCCACCTGCTCGTGCTCGTCGATGTGACCAAAAAAAGGGTCATCACCAATCTCTCCGAACTGCAGACTAAACTGCACCAGTTGCTCCGGCGTTAAGGTTTGCTTGGGAAACACCAACACCTTATTGTCGACCCAATGCTGTCTGAGCGTGCCGATCAGATCCTCGGAGAGAGGCTGAGATAAGTCGATTCCAGACACCACTGCACCACAGCAGCCAGCAGTTGACTTAAGATCTATCGACATAAAGACTCCTTGTTATTGTTCTGCTTACTTTTGCTAGAGCTCTACTTAACCACAACCCCCCATTAAATTACAGCGTCTCAAAAATCGAAACACTCAATAACGAGAGATGTACAAGACGTCGATACACGCGAGCATTTTAAGCCATGCAAGACCGTCACGCTTAATTTAAACTAAGCCGATTACGCCAATAAAGGGCCACTATGAGCAAGCTCTATTTTCGTTACGGCGCCATGAACAGTGGTAAAAGCACAGCATTACTGCAAGTCGCTCACAATTACGAAGAGCGCGGCCAAGCTGTGCTCCTAGTGAAGCCTGCGGTCGATACCAAAGGTGAGCATCATGTGGTCTCGCGACTTGGGGTGCAGCGACGGGTCGATATCCTGCTGGGCAAGACAGACAATCTGACCAGTGCTGTCGAGGCTCACCTCTTGGCTCGCGCCAACGATTTGCCCCCGGTGCGCTGTCTGCTGATTGATGAAGCCCAGTTCATGACGCCTGAGCAAGTCGATCAAGCACTTGAGGTTGCTCTGTTCAAAGGCATCCCAATTATTGCCTACGGATTGCGAACCGATTTCAAAACCCAATCCTTCCCCGGTAGCAGGCGACTCATGGAAGTCGCCCACACACTCGAGGAAATGAAGACGATTTGCCGTTGTGGGCGCAAGGCAATTTTCAATGCCAGACTCAGTGAATCAGGTCGCGTCCGAGAAGGTGAGCAAGTCATGATCGATGAAGGCAGCGTGCACTACGAGGCACTCTGCGGCACTTGTTTTTTAAGTGACTGATCGAGCTATTTGACGAAACCCATTGCCGAGAGCATTTGGTGATGGTCAAAGTACTCCCGCCATTGCTGAATCTTGCCGTTTTCGATAACCATTGCACCAAAAACCGGCACTGCCCCCTGGACGCCGTTAAATTTTATGTGATCGATACGCTCCGTCATGACGGTGCCATTAACAACGCCGATATTGCGAACCGTAAACTTTACCGCTGACAGCTTATTGCCTAACCGCGCAGTGTGCGCGAGCATACCTTGCGGACCAACCATAGGATCAGGCTCTGCGTAATGAATCTGACCCTCTTCTGCAATTTAAGCGGCAGCGGCGGGCCAATCGAGGCGTTCATATGCGTCAAGCATCGCCTGCGCCACAGCAAGTCGCGCCTGGTCCGTCATGTCAGAGGCGAGCACACTGTCGCGAGGTGCAAGCGGATGTGGGGGCTCGCCCTCGATAACACCCATTTCGGACAACAGCCAGGCTCGGTCATAATACTCTCGCCACTCTTTTACCTGGCCTTTTTCAATCGTTAAAATGCCCATGACGGGCACAACACCTGTCCGACCCTCAAAATCGAAACTGTCGAGCCTCTCGATGACCACATCCTCGCCCAGCATACCCATATTGAGCACAACAAATTCCATTCGGCTGAGGCCTTTCTCGAACGTGGCAAAGCGCTCTTGTATCGCCTTAGCGCCAACCACGGGTTCGGTCATCATGTTGGATAGTACACCGTCTTCTCCGAACAACTCGTACACGCGAGGCCAGTCGAGTGTGTTCCACGCGTCCAGCATGTCTTGAGCAATTTTGAGCTTTTGACTATTGGTCATGGCAGTATCCTCGCAGAGCAGATATTCGATTTTTATTGGCTATCGGATGCTGTTACCGGGACGATGATCTCATTGCGACGCAGAAATCCAAGAGTCCAGGGTGGATTATATTGATTGAGAGTGGGTTGACCGACAATTTGCCAGTCAGCTCCCTCTAAGACAGTCTTTAACGCGAGCCACTTTTCTTCCGCAATCGATCCATTAGCGCGACCTGAAAAGCGAATCACAGCGGCGGTATAGGCCGGTATCGATCGAAAATCGACCCGACCATCCAGCGGCTTAGGCAGCGATTCGAGCGTATACTCGTTTGGCATCATAAATGTCATTTCTCGCTGATCACCCGCCATCGTGGTTGCGACCGGCGCCGTCATTGCAATTTTTTCGTCTTTGTCATTGCCACCAAAAATGTATCCTGCGAGCACTCTGAAACCGTTATTCTGAGATTCCGACATGGGTGTTACGGCCACAACCTGAGCTTCATATTGACGCACCTCGATACGGTCATCGATTTGTTCGAGCACCGTGTACCGAGGTTCTTCGATAGCGATTGCCGACATCGACAGCAAAAGGGCCATCAATATCAAGGAGAGACCAGACATCTTAAACCCTGTGTGAATCATGTATGCCTCCATGAGGTCTTTATAAGTCGATTAGCTGACCCGCCTGGGGCGACGCTGCCCCGTTCAGAACCCGTTGATAAGCTGCGATCGCCTCGGCTGGCCCCTGTGCACAGTCATATTGTAGCCAGGTGTCGCAGAACATCCTAAAGTTCGAATACGAGTGCCCGAGCATCCCCATTAAAGTCGCGGCACCCAACTCCGCGCTCCGCGTTTGAATGTGCGTTGGTGCAAAAAAGAATTCAGGTTTCGC
>DOVB01000129.1:2766-7733 GCA_003520285.1 Halieaceae bacterium | reverse complement strand
TGGTTATTGTCAGCTCCCTCGCCATGGTTAGTCATCGCGAAGTATACCTCGCTCCTGCTTATCTCACTATCAGCATCAGATAAAACGGTTGACGATTATAAATCTAGAGTCTTAATATAAACACATGTCTACTTTAAAACAAATGATTAAAAATGGTGCGCATAGCCGGAATGTGATGATCCCTGGGTCTTGCGGCTAAAAACCGCTTTTAACTCGGTTACCAGTAGCGTTGCCTAGCAAAGGACCGCTGAGATCCCGGGTCAGCAATTGTTGGAGAGATCGATTTGGCAAAGTCAGAGTTTTCAAACAGCAGATCAGACAAGCAACTTTTTGAAACCCCGGTACTGATTGTCGGAGCCGGGCCCGCTGGCCAAATGGCTGCGCTCATGTTGTCGTATCAGGGGATCGCGTCGACGATCGTGGAACGCCGTATCGAGCGAAGCAGTGCACCTAAAGCGCATGCCGTTAATGGGCGTACCTTAGAAATTTGCGCTACCCATGGGGTTGACATTGATCGAATTTACGAACTCGCCACACCAGCAGAACAGGGTGGATTCGTGCAGTTTATGTCGACTCTGTCGGGCGTTGCCTTTGGTCATCTCCCCTACGAGCGACAGGATGATGCGGTGCGAGAGTTCACCCCATATCCACTCGCTAACATTTCGCAGCCAAATTTTGAACGAGAGCTCTCGAATGCTGTTGATCAGCGGCCTGATATATCGGTATTGCATGGGTTTACCTGTACGGCCATTCAGCAGGATGAAACAGGTGTGACCGCGAGTATTGACGGTAAGGGGAGTTCCGCGCCCCTGCAGGTACGTTGCCGCTATCTGTTAGCCGCTGACGGTGCAAGCTCGCGTATCCGAGGTATGCTTGATATCTCGATGGAGGGGCCAGAGGCGCTTCAGCACTTTATGGCAATTCACTTCCATGCCGATCTCTCGACCTGTGTTAAAAACAACCCAGGCATTCTTTATTTTTTGATGGATCCCGAGGTCTCAGCAACCATGATCGCGTTTGATCACTCGGACAACTGGGTCCTTATGCATTCTTGTACTGAAGAAGAGCAGGATACCGCACTGTTCGATGCTGCGCGTTGTACCACCCTGATCCAGCGTGCCATTGGCATGCAAGTGACTGATATCCGCGTGCGGAATGTCAATCCTTGGACGATGTCTAGTCAAGTGGCCGAGCACTATCGCAGTGGGCGTGTGTTTTTGGTAGGCGATGCTGCCCACCGGTTCCCACCAACGGGCGGCTTGGGATTAAATACTGGGATAGGTGATGTACAAAACATTACTTGGAAGATCGCCGCTGTTGAGAGGGGGTGGGCTGGTGAGTCATTGCTCGACACTTACCAGACCGAACGAAAACCTGTCGCTGAAGTCAACAGTGCACAGAGCTTGAATAATGCAATGAAGATGTTTGAGTTGTTCGCTTACCTATACGGTAACGACCCAGAAAATGCAGCCGAGCGATTTAACCAAGCAAAGCGCGAGGGCAGCGGGTCTATCGCTTTGCAGCAAGCGATCGAGGCGCAGCGCCCTCATTTCGATAGCTTACGCCTGCAGTTGGGTTATAGCTATGACGAAGTTGATCAACGCAATGAACTGTCAGAGGCAGTGAATATCAGCGAGTATGAACCTAGCTTCAAGGTGGGCAAGTCTCTGCCTCACGTCTGGGTTAATAACAATTATCAACGCGTTTCTTTGTTACAGATTTTACCGGTGGACCGGTTCGCAATGATTGCTTTCAGCGATCATTCCGAGTGGCAGAGCGCGCTCGAACAGCTGAATTTGCCAATATATCTGCTGGCAGACGGTGATTCTTTCATGGGCGTAGCTGCTGCATGGAGCGACGCCCCTGAACTCGCCGATGTGTCGGCATTACTGATTCGGCCCGATCGTCATATAGCCGCAGTTTTTGCAATGACGAACGAGTCCAAGTTGGAGCGTCTCAGAGGTGCTTTGACCGCAGTTCTCTTCAATTCCTCGTTGGAATCCGCACAGGAGTATGTGTAATGGATCTTGGACTTAGGGGCCGAAAGGCAATCATCTGCGCGTCATCACGGGGTTTAGGGAAGGCCTGCGCGATATCACTGGCGCGTGAAGGTTGTGATGTCGTCATTAATGGTCGCGACAACGAGAGTCTCCGTGCTACAGAGGACGAATTGAAGCAACTTGGCGGAGGATCGGTAGTGGCCGTTTGTGCCGACATCAATACAGCGGAGGGTCGTCGGATCCTACTCGATACTTGCGATGAGCCGGATATCCTAATTAATAACAATGCTGGCCCACCGCCAGGCAGCTATCGGCAGTGGGACGAAGCGACCTGGCTGGCAGCACTCCAAGCCAACATGCTAGCACCGACCCTATTAATACAGGACGTTGTCGACGGTATGCGTGAGCGGCGTTTTGGTCGCATCGTCAATATTACATCGGCGATGGTGAAATCACCGCACTCGGCAATGGGACTATCCACCTCTGCACGGTCCGCTCTGACCGCTTTTTGCAAGGGTTTATCGAAAGAGGTCGCAGCAGATAATGTGACGATCAATAACATGCTCCCAGAGCGTTTCGACACTGATAGGCAAAGGAAGATGGCTGAGTTGGTTATGGCGATGAAGGGAATTAGCTACGAAGAAGCGAGAGCTGAGATGGTGGCGTCTATTGCCGCGAAGCGGTTAGGAACACCAGAGGAGTTTGGCGATGCCTGTGCTTTCCTGTGTTCGGCCCAGGCGGGCTTTATATCAGGTCAGAATTTGCAGCTTGATGGTGGATCTTACGTCGGCTTGATTTGAGCTCGGGTATCCATTCATTCGAATTGAACAAACCTATTGGAGAGCGCCCATGGAAACACTATTTGATCAGAATTTAATGGCAAGACTCATGTTTAGCTTGGTGGCAGTGGTCATTATCATAGGCCCTGCGACAGCCGACTTTAATGCGACTCATGCCACCAATCCGCTCTGGACGCCGCACGCGCGCTTCCATGTCGTTTGGCAGGTGCTATCGAATTCAGCAATATCACTGGTGGCCTTGTACCTGCTCTGGACGCCCTCAGTTGAGTACATTACTTACCTTGTCCTGGCAGCTGTCCTTAACTTCATCTGGTTGATCGCTTTTTTTACTACCTTGGCGTCTATGTCTTTGTTTGCGGGATCGCTTGCTGATGTGAACGGAATTAAGCCGTTTAAGTTCAACATTTTCGGCAGGGTGTATGACATCGACACCAATCTTTTTGGGGCTACTATTCTCTCGATCCTGAACATTAGTGCCTGCTTTTTTATCGTTGCTTGATGTTGGGGTCGTCTTTGGAGTTCGCGTATGGGTATATCCGTTGTTAGGTATCGAACCAGTTCTTCGCCTGCGCCACAATGGGGGGTTCTTTCTGATGGCTTAATCTGCCGACTCGAAGTTGAGGGGAGCAGCCATCGAGATATTATGGCCTTGTATTTTGACGACCGCGCCCGCTTCGATAAGGCAATTGATACCCGCGAGATTGACATGTCAGGGTTTGAGTTTCTGTCGCCGGTTTCAAACGACGTACAGATTTTCTGTCAGGGCCTGAATTACGCAGAGCACCGCATCGAGGGAGGCTTGGATGAGGGCTCGTCCGAGGCTGAGAATCTGATCTTCATGAAGGCCGCTAGCAGTATCTGCGGGCCCAACGACGACGTTGTGCGTCCTCCTGGTTGTCAATTACTCGACTACGAAATTGAACTTGGTCTGGTGATGAAATCGGATCTCACAGAGCATCGGCAGCTTGTTGAGTCTGATTTGACTGATCTAGTTGGGGCTTTGGTGATCGCTAATGACGTTTCTGCGCGAGACTTCATGTTCGGCGCTCCCGGAATGCAGTGGTTCAAAGGAAAGAGCCAGCGAACCTTCTGTCCACTCGGGCCGGTTCTTTATCTTCTCGATGAAGATGATCTTAAATCACTGTATCAGCTGGAGTTGGTGTTAAGACTCAATGGTCAGGTCAAGCAGCGCGCGAGTACCGAGCTCATGATCCACAAGCCAGCTAAAACCTTGTCTGATCTGTCTATGTTTACGCTACTTCGTACCGGTGATCTGATTTTGACTGGGACTCCAGGCGGGGTACAGATTGGTATTGATCTGCGATCCGCCCTTGCCATTATGTTGAATATGAAAAATGATCGGAAACGGCGGCAGAAGTTCGTATCTGCTCAGCTTGCTCGAGCGGAATACTTGAAACCTGGTGATATTCTAGAGCTCCAAATTCGCTCATTCGATGGCGCCGTGAATCTTGGTACGCAACGCAGTCGTGTGATCGAAGGCTAGAAAGCCACGAGTGAGTGACGCACTCTTGGGACGCAGCTACTCGCTGATGTTAGGCGCTCGAGCCTCGGTTCGCCATGGATTTGGGGAATTTCAGAGTGATGAGTAAGCCGCCGTACTTGTTCATTGGCATTGTGCCCGCCCATTAACTGAGCCCGCCGGTCTACTTAACGCTGTCACGCACCTCTTTGTGAGAACGCCAAATACTGAGGCTGGTCGATTTGTACTTGCCCCTCTACCGTGGCTCTTAAATGGGCTTGGAGTCGAGGATCGTCAAGCCCAATCACCCGGTTTCGCAGCTGCTGGCACAGCAGGGCATTGAGTTCGTGGCACGTTCCGCTCAGGTCAAGAAGCGCTCGAAGTCGTCGTTCTTCTTGTGCTTGTAAGGTGTCTCGGTAGCGCGCACTGCGAGCCAAGGTGCGTGCAGTGCTGGCAGCGATTTGAGCCAAAAACTTATCTTTACCCTCAAATTTCGGCACTAACTCGTGCTTCAAATAATGATGTAAAGCATCAGCCATTTCAGCATCGGTGGGAATAAGATCTTGTTCCGTTTCAGTCGCGATAATCTCGAAACCTGAGGGCAGAAGTAAATTGACGCAGTCGAGTTGCCCTTCTGATGCTCGCCGACCGATCAGGGGTCGTTCCAGCGATCGGTTAACGCCTGTT
>DOVB01000129.1:0-2622 GCA_003520285.1 Halieaceae bacterium | reverse complement strand
ACCTGCAGCAGATCGTCCAGGTGACCGAATCCACCAACCCAGAACTCGTTATTGCCAAAGCGCCATGAATTGACACACAGCCATGCAATATCTTTGGCTGGATCGGTAATCGATGCGAGTTCCCAGTCGAGTACGGCGGTCAGTCCGAGCTGAGGATCGATCATTAAGTTGCCGTTGCGAAAATCACCGTGATTCAGAACGTACTCATGTTGCTCGGGAGTGTGGTCGAGTAAATAGCGGGCCGTGTAGTCAAGCATGGGCTGGCTGACGTCGAGTGCAAGATACTGCGCGTAGGTCTGTTCGATACACTCGCGTGCCGACATCGTTTTTAGAGCGCCGGAAGTTTGTAGCGGGCCCAGATCCATCGCGTGTATTAATGCCAACTGGTGGCCGCATTGTGCGGCGAGTTGAGATTTGATTGTGGCAAAATCTGAGTGATGGCAAATTTTCTGGCCCAGAGTTTCGCCTTCCAGCCATTCCATGAGAAATCCGTTGCCAAGACCATCACTTGGATCGAGGACTCTAATGATCTGCGGCACTGCAACACCAGCAGCTTTCGCACTTTGCATCAACAGGGCTTCAGTGGCTAAACCGATCCCGCCGATCTCGAGCGAGGCCTCGGTGTCACCTTTGTGCTCACGCCTCAGACAATACGAGGTCAGCTGTGTCTGCTGCGAGACTTGAATGCGCCAGGTCTCTTGGCTCGCGCCACCGGTCAGCAGAGTGGCATCGTGTAGCAACGCAGTTGCGCCGAATTCTTTCTCGATGAGACTTTGCAGAAGTGGAGTCACTGTTACGCCACTCCCTTGGGTGCCTGTTGTTGCATGAAGCCAAAGAGATAACCAGCAATGCGTCGCATTTGAATCTCTTCTGAACCTTCGGTAATTCGATAGCGGCGATGATGTCGATAGATATGCTCGAAGGGTTTATGGCGTGAGTAGCCCAAACCGCCATGCACCTGCATCGCTCGATCCGCAGCATCGCAACACAAGCGATTGGCCCAAAAGTTACACATCGAGACTTTATCAGAGGCAGCGAAAGCGCCTTGAGTATCCATTATCCAAGCCGTTTTGTGGATCAAAGCGCGCAGCATTTCAATTTGCGTTTGGAGCTCTACCAATGGGAACTGAATACCTTGATGGGTCGCGAGCGGTTTGCCAAAGGGTTTTCGTATCCTCGCGTATTGGATAGCCTCGCTGACACAGTATTGCGCCGCACCGAGGCTGGATGCTGCCTGCCGGATTCGATTCTCGTTAAAAAAATGCTGAATGACTTGGAGTCCTCTGCCTTCACCACCAAAAATCGCGTCTTCACTCACCCAGACGTCGTTGAAACTGACGGTGCCGTGATCCGTGGGCATATTAAAGGTCCAAAGCATTTCTTCGATCCTGACACCGGGCGCTGACATCGGGACCAGAAAGGCCGTGATACCAGCGGCATCGCCCGCTTTACCCGCTGTTCGCGCCATCACCATATCGTATTCAGCGACATGGATCCCCGTATTCCAAGTTTTCACACCATTAATGACGAAGCCACCGTCGCGGGGTATCGCGGTTGTTTCCATATGAGTTGCATCAGAGCCGTGATTGGGTTCGGTGATGGCAAAAGCGAAGCCACTATTGCCTGTGGCAAGATTGTCGATCCACTGCGCTTTTTGGGCCTCTGAACCGTATTCCAGCATGAGTAATAGGCCAATGTTATTACCCACGATGGAGTGTTCATTTTGCAGATCGTTATGCAGACCGAGACCTTTTGCAGCCAGGTGCTCGCGAATCACTGCCATGCCCAGATTGGTCCCGTTGCGCCCACCGTAAGATTCAGGAAAGGGATAGCGATACACACCTGCCAGATCAGCTCGGCGTCGAGCTTCCGCTAAGAGTGCTTCCCAATCTGCAGCGGGAATACCACCTTGTTCCCAGTTGGTGCGCTCGTACTCGCGGCGATGGTCGAAAAATCGAATGTTATCGTCTTGTTGTTCTAAGGGCTTAATTTCGGCTTCGATGAAGCCATCGAGTTCATCCAAAAAACACGTGAGCTCGTGCGGTAGTGTAAAGTCCATAATTGCCTCTTTTTGATCGAGTCTAGCGCCTCTGAGCGGGGTGCTCAAGCGCCAATGACTCGCGCTGAGAGAGGGTTAGGGAATTCGGATTTGGCGTTTTTCTGGCAGTTGCTGATACCAGAATACCCCTTCGTCATCTGCAAAGCGGCGAATTCTTCGACGATCCATCAAGCAATTTAGGTGGGCGATGCTCTCGCCGGTGGCCATTGAGACCATGTCACCCTTGATCGTTGATTGGAACAACACGTCAAAGCAATCAACCGCTCGGCGGGGCTCACTCAAAAAATCATATAAGGTATCAAGATCTCGTTCGTGACCATCGATCAGTTGTGTAAGCCTCCGATGCAAGCCATAGAATGGATTACCGTGTGCCGGCAGCACCAGCAGGTCGTCGGGTAGCAGCTCTCGGATTCGCGCATTCGATGTAAGCCATTCTCGAAGAGGATTGCCCTCGGGCTCAGTGGGAAAGACGCTGACATTCGAGGTGATTCGCGGCAATACCTGATCCCCAGAGATCAAGCATTTCAGTGCTGGGCAGTACAAGGTAATGTGCTCGGGTGCGT
>DOVB01000127.1 GCA_003520285.1 Halieaceae bacterium | reverse complement strand
GGATAACCCTGGTGATCTGCAAAGGCCTGGATATCGGTTTCCTTGCAGTAAGCCAGCGGGCGAATGACCACGTTCTTGCCATCATCACTGAGCAGCTTAGGCGGCATTGCCTTGAGGCTGCCCTGAAAAAACATATTCAGAAATAGCGTTTCTACAATGTCATCTCGATGATGACCTAAGGCTATTTTTTGCGCGCCAATTTCTTCCGCAAAACCATACAAAGTGCCGCGCCTAAGTCTCGAACACAAACCACAGGTGGTCTTGCCATCAGGGATGACACGCTTCACCACACTGTAGGTATCGCGCTCTAAAATGTAGTACTCGATTCCCAGCCGATCCAAGTAGTCCGGTAAGACATGCTCCGGAAAACCAGGCTGCTTTTGATCCATGTTGACCGCTACGAGCTCAAAGGAAATGGGAGCGCTTCGCTGCAGACTCATCAGAATCTCGAGCATTGTGTAGGAGTCTTTACCACCTGACAGACAGACCATCACGCGATCGCCCTGCTCGATCATATTGAAGTCAACAATTGCCTCGCCAACTTGTCTGCGGAGGCGCTTTTGCAGCTTGTTAAAATCGTACTGTGCTCGATTTGCGTTCGCACCCATCCGTCAATCAGCCCGCTTCTGTCAGAACGCGGGCATTTTACGCCCCGGTGACGCAGTAGGTCTAGCCATATTGTCACCGTCCACCTTGTAATTTCGGCACCGAAACCCGACAATACCGCCACTTCAATCGCTTCAATATGACAAGGAATCACTATGAAACAAGCTGTGCGCATTACAGTGACTGGCGCTGCCGGTCAAATTGGTTACGCCCTCCTTTTCAGAATTGCCTCAGGCGCCATGCTTGGCGACGATCAGCCGGTAATCCTTCATTTGCTGGACATCACGCCTGCAATGGACGCTCTGGACGGTGTCAAAATGGAATTAGAGGACTGCGCATTTCCACTACTTGCCGGCGTCGTATGTACCGATGATCCGACAGTAGGTTTTAAAGATGCGGACTACGCCATTCTCGTTGGTGCTCGACCACGTGGCCCAGGCATGGAACGCAAAGATTTGTTAGAGGCGAATGCTGCTATTTTCTCGGTTCAGGGAAAAGCCATCAATGATCACGCGAGCGAGCATATTAAAGTGCTCGTCGTGGGAAATCCGGCCAACACCAACGCACTGATCACGCAGCGGAATGCTCCGCGAATTGACCCACGCAATTTTACAGCCATGACACGACTTGATCACAATCGTGCCATGACGCAGATCGCGTTAAAGACGAACAGCACCGTTAACGATGTTCAACATATGACCATTTGGGGCAATCATTCTGCCACCCAGTATCCGGATCTTTACAACGCACACGTTGCCGGTCGCAAAGCGATCGAGCTAGTCGATCAGGAATGGTACGAGACGGATTTCATCCCCACTGTACAGCAGCGAGGTGCGGCAATCATTAAGGCGCGAGGGGCATCATCGGCCGCCTCGGCAGCCAATGCAGCCATTGACCATATGCGCTCTTGGGCACTGGGTACAGACGGCGATGACTGGGTTTCAATGGGCGTTTATTCCGACGGCTCCTACGGCATCGCAGAGGGCCTGATTTACTCCTTCCCATGCCGCTGTTGCAACGGCGAATGGGTCATCGTTTCTGACGTTGAAGTCAATGAGTTCTCACGGGCTAAGATGCAAGCCACTGAGCAGGAACTGATCGAAGAACGTGACGCGGTAGCACACTTGCTTGGATAGACTCTAGACCGCCGATCCGCACAATGAAGACCTATCATCACGGCAACCTCCGAGAAGCCCTGATCGACGCCGCCGCTAGCGCGATTGTTGAGCAGTCCGCGGAGGCACTGAGCCTGAGAGCTCTGGCACGATCTGCCGGAGTCTCTCAGACCGCGCCCTATCGGCACTTTATTGATCGCAACAGTCTCTTAGCCGCACTCTCTCAGCGCGGCTACATTGAACTGCTTGAGCGACTCAGGGCAACCGAATCAGTGATCGGCACAGAACTGAAAATCAGAGCGGCGGCGAGGGCCTACGTTCAATTTGCCGTTGCCAATCCGCAATTATTTAAACTGATGTTTGGCCCCTTGCTCCAACCCACGGATCAGTTTCCTGAGCTACACGCCTTAGTCAGAGACTGTAACCAGTGGGTACAGCGGACTCTTGCAGAAGGCATAAATTCAGACCTGTCTCGGCAGGAGGATCTGCGCTACTTAACCAATACAGCCTGGGCCGGCATTCATGGACTCGCCATATTGGTAATCGATATGCCCGCGCTATTCGAGCGTCATATCGAGCTCGATAAACAAATGGATAGCAGTGTCAGGGCTCTCTTGATGTGCCTAGGGCACTAATCAATCTGATCCCGAGCACGTCTAACTCCCGACCTCTCGCAAGGCGTGGATCGGGGCCACCACTACGCCTTGACGACAGCTATACCAACCCACCAGAGACAGCCCAACAGTCGTACCAACAGTGACCATTAACCACAACCACACGAGTGGCTCGTAGGGCGACTCAAAAAATGATTGGTGAATACCCCATACCGCAAACTCCGCCGCACTGAGCCCTAATAAAGCCGCCAGTAGCCCTAGCGCTGCGAACTCTAGCCGGACCGCTCGAGCCAGCTGTGACGACTCAGCCCCCAGCACTTTAAGAACGGCGTTCTCGTGACGCCGTTGCACTAGAGTTCCCCAAACCCCCATCACTAGAACCAACAAACCAGCACCCACTATGAGTAGCAAAACCCCCTCAACAGCGATGGAAACGCTCGCAATAATTTGCTTTAGTTGAGCCAAAAGTACATCGATTTCCAAGACAGTTATGGTTGGAAACTCTCGGATTAAGCTATTGAGTACACTCTTGTCTTCTGGGCCCAAATAAAAGCTCGACAAATAGGTCGGTACCAGCTCAGGGGCACCATCGGGCTCAACTAAAACAAAAAAGTTGGGACGTAAACTCTGCCAATCGACCTCTCGTAAGCTCGTCACCTTGAGACTGATGAACTCAGAACCGACGCGATACTGCAACCAATCACCAAGACCAATATTCGAGCGCTCAGCATATTCTCGATCGAGCGAAACCTCTGCCACATCATCTGCCTGCCACCAGGTCCCAGCAACCAAGGTATTTGTACTCGGGAGCGTATCCACCCAGCTAAAATTGGATTCGCGCTGGCGCTCTGGACCCTCGAGACCAGCTAAAGGCTGGTCATTAATCGCGACCAACCGAGCCCGTGACATCGGGAAAAATTCGCCCACTTGCTCGCTACGTTGGCGAATAAACTGCTCGAACTGGTCAACCTCAGCCGCTTGAATATTGAGCACAAAATGGTTGGGCGCACGCTCAGGCAACTGCGCCTGCCACCGATCGATCAACGAGGTTCTCACCAAACCAAGAATGACCATCAGCATAATGGCAATTCCAAACATCACCGTATTGAATCCATTCGTCAGCGAGTGCCGCCTCAAATTCCCCTGAGCAAGACGCCAAACACCACCGCGTAGCGGTAACTTTGGAATAATTCCAAGAAATACCACACGGGCCGCGATCCACCCCAACCCCGCAACCAACAAGACGCCGGTGAGTAAGGACAGCGTCATCTCAAAACTACGCGTATACACCGCTGTTAAGAAGATCAATCCAATCAATCCAAACGCAAAGTCTGTTAATTTCAGTCGTCCAAATAGAGCCAAATCCTGCCGTAATACCCGCATCGGTGGCGCCGAGGCCAGTCGCCAGACGTTTGGCAACACAAACACCGCCAAACAGACTGTTAGAGTCAGCGCACCAAGAATAAACGGCCTGATGGGGTACGCCACTGAAACTGAACTTTCGACCCAATCGGATAACACCCAAACTGCGGCTTGCTCAAGCGCTGCCGCAATGACGAAACCAGCGGCTAACGCAACTGCTCCGATCATCAAAATGAGTCGGGTATAAACACCTAATACCGCGGGTCGAGTAGCGCCCAAGGACTTCAAGATAGCGACTTGAGCAAAGTGACGCTCGCCAAAACGACGCGCGGCCATAATCATAGCAACGCTGGCGAGTAATACACCGATACTCCCAGCAAGCAGCAAAAACCGCTCCGCGCGATCCAATGCTTGCGCGATACTGGGTTGGGACTCTTTGACAGAGCGCACCCGGACTCTTTCTTGGTAGAACCCCTCCAGCGCCTCGCGACTCGCGTTCACTGATTCTTCAGAGCCGGCAATGAGCAAGCGATAAGCAATCCGGCTTCCTGGGGCAACCACCCCAGTGCCACTGACATCCGCGAATGACATTAGGACTCGTGGCGAGGTGTCAAACATCGAACCACCGGAATCCGGTTCTGAGCGAATCACACCGCTGACCTTAAACTGCTGGTTACCGATAGTGATCATCGAACCCAGCTCAGCGTTAAGCAAGGGAAACAAGCGCGGTGCGAGCCAAACCTCTCCCTGCCCTGGAAGCCCTTGGGTATCGATCGCTGGACCAAAGGGACGCTCACTCACCTTCAAGGTGCCCCGAAGAGGATACGCAGCACTGACAGCTTTAACAGCAACCAACGCAAACTCTCCTGTCTGAGCTTGCACCATAGTAGGAAAGCTGAGGGTTTGAGCGGTCTCAGTGCCCTCGGTGATCAAAGGTAACCAGTCATCTGGTGCCAGGACATCTCGAGCATCGAAGGCGACATCGGCTGCTAAAAACTGGTTACTTTCGCCAACCAGCCGCAAGCTGAGCCGATCAGTAAACAAACTGATACCGGTTACCATCGCAACGGCCAGTACCAAAGAAGCAATCATGATGTGCAATTCCCCAGCCGACCACTCCCTAGCGAACCACCAGCGTGCGGTCATGCGCGCGCCTCAAGCTGACCTTGTCGAATTGTCACAGCGCTTT
>DOVB01000057.1:1916-7106 GCA_003520285.1 Halieaceae bacterium | reverse complement strand
CGCCATTCATCCCACGCCAGATCTGGCCGAATCTTCGCAGCAGCCCATATGAGAGTCATATTAATCGAGTACCAGATACCGCCTTTGGTGCCCTGCCCAACCGTTCTCTGACTGGCGTCGGGGGGCCATACAATTCTTGCTCCGAGTGGACTATCTGCCCTATGCCACGAGTCAATTAAGCTCAAAAGTTGCACCGCACGTGCGCCACTAACAGCACCGCACAAGATCGCCCAGGGTTGCACTTCAAGCCAGCATCTATCTCGACCAATGACAGCCCCGTCTGGCGAGTAAGCTCGATCTACCCATCGTCCGTTCCAGCTATTAGCGACTCGCTCCTTAAGTTCCAAGGCGAGAGCTAAGGCCTCGTCAGCAATATTTGGCTCGTTAAGTTTTCGCATCAGTCCTGAAAAAACAGTAAGAACCCAACTCGCCATAGCCGAGTTGAGGACTGATCCACCCCTATCAATAAGTGCTTCCCGATTAACACCGGGCGTATGCAATACCATATCATTCCAGTCAGCGTTAAGAATTCGCACATGGCCGCGAGCACCGAGACCCACATCGTCCACAAAGAATCTGTATTGCCTGATCAGATTTTCTTTGAGACTGACTGGGGGCGAACGCCATTTCGGGTGAAAAGATTGCGGTTGGCTAAACGCATCTAAATCACCGGTTGCAACTGCATATTCACTTGCCAACCAAAGCGCCCATAAATTCTGATCTGATGGCCGGAGCAAATCTCGAATCGGACTCCTATCGGCACCAAGCGCGTATGGTAGATCTCCATTTGGCTCAGCCCATGCACAGGTGTTTCTCAATACCGACAGCGCGAGATCAGGCTCAGTATAAATCAGCGGCAATGCATGCTGAAGCGCATCGCGAGCCGCTGCATTTGCGCCAAGCCCGTAACCATAGATCGAGGCTTGATTCAGAGTATGTCCCGGGAGGATGCGATCACGACTCGCACCGCCAGTGAGCGCGGCAGCATGCCATGGCAACTCAGTCGAAGCAAAAGGCGCGACACGGCTCTTAGCCTGCGGCAAACGTTGTTTAACTGAAAGCTGACTGCGTTGATGGACCTCTTCGGCGTTCACTTCCGACTCGAACTCGTCACGCCCAAATCGGTACCAAAGGGTCTCTGTGACGCCCGGACGCAGCGCAAGCAACGAGGTTGAAACGAGCATTGGATGATCGTCGCCAACTGCTTCAGTAGAGAATGAGAAATTTGCGTGCATGGGTTTCAATGCTTGCAAGGCCAACGCAATGGGGGCCGTGTTGCGATCACTCAGGCTCTCGGTGGCGATAATTTGCTCGTTCTGAGTCCGAACCTCGTAACGAATATCACGTGCTACAAGGTCACGATCTGCATCAGATTGCCAGGTTTCTAGCAGACGGGGCCTCAACTGCCACTCCTCTCGATGCTCGACCACACGGGGAATGGAATCATTCGCCAATGATAGCTCAACTTTGATAAGCACCCACGGATACTCACCGTCCGGGAGAGTCACTGTGCGCTTTAAACTTAAGCCATTGGACTCAGCACACACCGTGAAATAGTTAACGCCGAATATTCGTGTGGGCACCGTTCCTAGAGGGCGTCTAGACCAAGATGAGCCCCAAGAAACGCCATCAGCTTCAGTGATCAAGGAATGTCCGGTGCCACCGCTGTCATCTCCATATACCAGCCATCGCATTTGCTGACTCTCATCGAATAAGGCAATATCACCCGTATTCGACACCTGCATCTGTATTGCCCTGTTGCCAAGCATGTGAAAATGTCGATCAGTGATAGGGCGTTCCAAAGGATCCCAGCGTGCCGCAGGGAGGTCACTGTGATCAACGGTATAAACAAACTCAGGCAAACCTTCAGTCACTCTCCAGAAGCCAAATTTACTGCCATTGCTGCCATTAAACAGACGCGATTGACTCTGTATAGCAGAACACCCTGAAAGCCCTGATCCAAAGCAGGCGGCGACAGCAGCTTTAACTGACATTTCTAGAAAATCGCGACGATTGAGCGATGCTTTACTTTGGTCGCACCTCAACGCTCGAAATTGCATTCAACACCTCGTCTTAGCCTCGATGACCCGAGCATGCCAGAGGCTTTTCTGAGCCCGCACAGGGCACCTGAGATAGCACTTCTGAATAGAGCGGGTGAGTACACAGATAACACTGCGCTCACCCTTTGACACCCGTTTAAACTGACGGCGTAATCCAAACTAAAAGCACTAGGGTAACGCTAAAAGTTCGCCGCAAGTTCGACACCAACATATTGGAAAGCCGACCGAGGAACAATGTGATAATAGCCGCCCGGATCATTTAAAAACATTGCACCGACCGAACTTGTATGGAACTTATCAAAGACATTCTTAGCGAATATGGTCACTAGATAGCGGTCATCTTTGGTTTTAAATCCGGCCGAAAGATCAACCAGTGTATAGCCTTTTTGGAAGGCTCTAGGATCTTGATTGATATTGTATTTGACCTCGCTTTGGTAACTCACCAAGGCTTGCGCAAAGACCGTTCGACCCGAGCTCAGTTGCGTCTCGTATCGAGGAAGCACGCTTAGCTTCAACTCTGGCGCGTTCGGCAAGGTTGACCCAGAAACATCTTGTAATGACCGACCACCGGGGCGAGGCGTACAACCCTGACTTTCCGTTTGCCCAGGATAACAACCCACACCATCAAAATCAGTAAACTTTGCGTCCAGATAGAGTGCGTTCATTGATAAGCTGAATTCGTCGCTGGGCGCCCAACTAACCGCAAGCTCGATACCCTTAGTTTCAGTTTCGCCCGCATTCTGCAACTTGCTTCCGCCAGCGCCGCTAGTGTCGAACGATTGAACATGGAAATCCTTGTACGTATTTTGAAAAGCACTTAAGTCAAAAAATAACTCTGGCAAGCTTTCAAACACACCTCTAATTCCTATTTCAATAGCATCTGAAGTCTCTGGAGCGACTGGCCCACCCTCGAGGACAGTACTATTAATCGCGATAGTGGCGTCGTAGGCGCCTGATTTGTATCCTTTAGAAAAAGTGAGGTAACTGCTTAGCGAGTCACTCAAACGATACTGCAGTCCGAGACGTCCAATAGTGTCAGTATCTTTGAGCGTATCGCCACCCTCAAAACCGGCACTGGTATTGGTGTCAAAAGTCAGAATATCTCGCAGTACACGTATACCGCCGATTAATGATAACGAGTCATTAAGCGAGTACGAGCCGTCACCAAATACTGCGTAGTTCTCGGTATCAACGTTTAACGTGAAGAAACTATCGAGCAGGACAGGAAATCCACAGCCATTCGGGCCAGGAGCAAAACAAAGCTGAGTATTGCGGTCAAAGAATCGACCTAAATCATTCTTAAAGTAGAACGCGCCGACCACATAATCAAATCGTTCCGAACTTAATGGGGATAGGCGAATTTCTTGCGAGAAAGTCTGCGCCTCTTGATAAGCTTGTTGCTGCAAACCAACGCCACCAAGGACTGGGGCATTAGCGCCATCTGAGGCAAAGAAATCTGTGTCATTAAGATCACCGCCGGTTTCCCAATCACGATAGCTCGTTACTGAGACTAAATTATGGCTCTCCAACTCCCACTCTGCTGTTACTGACACACCGTGCTGAGACGTCGTATTCACTGGATTAAAGTCGGATGAGTACCCTGTGTTTTCCCGACCCGGCTCGATACCGGCAGCAAGATTGAGGATATTTGGTCCCGCATTACTCCGCAAAGGTAGTGAGCAACAAGACGATTCAACATCATAGTAATCAGCCGATACTTGCAGCGAGAAATTATCACTCACATCGAATCTGAGCTTACCCCGGAAACCGAAGGCTTCGTTACCACTCGACTCCGTACCCGTGTAGACATTTTTTAAGTAATCCGCCGTTTCACTATAGAACCCACTGAAACGGTATGCGACGCCATTGCTAAGCGTGTCAGAAACTGATCCATCAAAACGAAAATCTTGATCCGCTGTCCCACGTACTTTGACCAGACCGGTGAAAGTTTCGGAAGGCGCTTTAGTGGTATAACTGATCACGCCAGCAGACGCATTTTTGCCAAATAAAGTTCCCTGAGGCCCTTTAAGTACCTCAACACGTTCTATGTCGGCAAACTCAACCAAGCCAGCATCGTTTCTTGGCAACGGGACGCCATCTACAACGAAGGACACACTGGGCTCGACTGTGACACTAAATACATTAGTACCAACGCCTCTTAGCCTAACATCGCTCTCCGTTGGTGAGAGACTTCCAGATATCGTGATACTCGGAACCATTCTCTGCAAATCTTCGAGATTGCTGATAAAACTGGCTTCCAGCACCTCAGCATCAACCACACTTACCGCAACAGGTACGTCTAGCAGAGACTGCTCCCGACGCTGTGCAGTCACAATTATGTTTTCGAGGATCATCGATTGACCTTGGGATTGCGATGAATCTTCTGTTTGAGCGATCGCCATTGAAGTGGCGACGCTAAGACCCGCAGTAAGGCCCAAAATCTGTAAGAGAAACGCGCGCGTCTTATCGCCTTGTTGTTGCAAAAAAACCGCATTCTTCTGCGTGGCAACATGGTGTCTTGGGGTGAACAGCGTCGTGGGATTTTTCATAGAGCCACCTCGTTAGTGTATTATTATCGATGTGAAACTTCACTCTCCAGATGGATAATATAGCCAGCGCAAACTCAGTGTCAACCTTATCCGTGATCCCCGTACGACAAATTTTCAGACCTTAAATATTGGTCAATCATTGCGCAAAGAGGCAAACGTCTGCGCTATACACTCCAACGCCACTCACTGAGGATGCTGCACATAATTCGTTAGGATGAACTGGCTCAGGAAGTGGCCACAAATCGTGGCTTCGCTGCTAAACAACAATTAATAGCGGCTATTGCAAAGGGAGTCCTGCCATCACCTGACAGCCCGAGCCGATCAAGCTCTACATAAAAGCCCGCTGAGTCACTGATGGGAATTTGAGAGTAACAAACCCCTCACTCGAACAAATAATCCTTAATGTCATTCATATTCTCGATGATGATCTGCTGCGCCTCAGGCTTCACATGAAGGCTATATGGATCGATATGCAACAACTGCAGCGCATAGTGAACCAGCGCCGCCCTGGTCGTAATTGATAATCGCCCCTGCACCATGCCGTAGTCTCTAACCACCACATCACGCTGTGCTGGACTCAG
>DOVB01000057.1:0-1713 GCA_003520285.1 Halieaceae bacterium | reverse complement strand
AAGTCACGATACTCCTGATTCTTCTCGCACCAGGCGCGCACGTGCCAGCGAAGACCAGTGTTCACTAGGGTTTGTGGGACGATGATCCGACCCTCGTTATTGGGTGCGTTGATCGAGACATAATCTACTTCGAGTCGCAGCTGCTCACGGATGGCCTTGAGCAACATTCGAATAATTTTGGGTTTCACATTGCGGAGAGGCACACTTAAGATTTCTGAATGCTCTGGCCCCACGCCCAAATCTGCGAACGTCTGCTGTAAATCCTGCTTCCGCGCGACTAATTGCAAGTACTCTTCGACATGACCAGAAGTAAATACTGGCGAAAACCTCTCTGTCGGCACATAGCCCTTTTGATGAGGATCGTACTCTAAGTTATCTGATGCATGAGATTTGATGTAGGCATTAATGTCTTTCGAGGCCTGCTGACGACCAATACCAAAGGCGTCACACAAGTGTTTCGTGGTTAATCGACCCTCCCAGTAAGCGATAATCTCTATTAAACGGTAGCGGGACAAAAGATCCCACCGTACGGGCCATGCACTGGTCAATTTTTGCTCGTTCATCTCCTGCTCCCCCTGCCGGTTGCGACAAGCACAAACTCAAAACCGAGCGACCAAGCGCTGGCGGCGATAAGAGCCTACCCAGTTAGTCGACCTTTCTATTTATAAGACCAAGAATCTTAATTGTCTGTAGTGTATATCTATACACGTCGCTTATGACGACATATTTGAGCACTAGGCGGCATGATGACTGCTGGCAGGGGGGTAGATTTAAAGCGCTGTAACGCGGTAGGTTACCGCCAACTGGTGTTCAGTTCCGGGCGCCAAAAGACGAGCATCGCTCGCCGCATTCGCCGTTTCGATACAGATCATCGAATGATATTCATCATCGGCAAAGTCTGCCATTAAGCGCGCTTTTTCGATCCAAGGATTCCACACGACTGTGCTTGCGCTGTTCTGAGCTGTGATCTCGATTTGGCGCTGCCACTGCGGGTCAACCAGTTTTATCAACGGTGCCGTACCCTCATAAATACGGTCGACTTCCTGTTGCACTGCAATTGGCTGGCGACTGGGATCACAGCGCTTAAAGTGTTGTACCTTGTCAAGGTAGCTCTGCGATTCAAGTCCTTCGATGTGGACACTCGAAATGTCCGAAATAGCAAAGTAGGTATGCAGGGCTTGCGATAAAACAAGAGGCTGATCAGACGTATTCAGCGTTCTCAGACCAAGGCTCAACCATTTACCGCAGCGAATTGATAAGGCGAGATCGGCAGTTTGAACCCATTGGTCGTTAACCGCATCTGGCTGAGGCAAACCTAACTCGATCTCGACCACACCGCAGTCATCCTCGATCAAGCGGTTAATCTGCCAAACGCAGCTGCGCGCAAAACCATGCATGCCATGCCCCTCGGGATGCTCTCCGAACCAGGGCCAACAAACAGGTATGCCGCCCTTGATACCCTTACCAATCTCGAAATGAGCCTGACGAGAGCGAAACAGTAGATCATGTGCCTGACTTGTGGGTTGGTACGAGAGTACTTGCCCACCCAAGAGTGAAATAAGGACTTCGCAGAAACGAGTACGGATATGAACTAGCGGAAAACCGGGCCCCTCGGTGAATGAGACCGACTCAAGAGTCGCAAATTTCGCTCGATAGTCTTCGATATTCATAGGTGCTAGCGATCCTCTCAGAGCAATAGATGTCCTTCATTTA
>DOVB01000190.1 GCA_003520285.1 Halieaceae bacterium | reverse complement strand
TCGACAGAGGCGCCGATCTTAATTCAACGCCTTTCGCTCCTTCTCTATGAGCGCGTTGGCTATTTTCAGCATATTCGCCTGAGAACCCGCCTTCCTAGTCGAGATGCGATATTTGCCATTAACAACCAATTCTGGCGTGCCAGTGATTTTGGCAGCACGCATAATCGACTCGGCCTTCCCAATCTGCGCGTTCACACCAAAAGAGGCGAACGCTTTATCAAAATCGGCACTCGATACACCTTGTGACGCGAACAACTCCTGGATCTGCTTCTTTGTGCCGAGCAGGTTGCGGTCAACATGCATCGCCTGAAAAATCGCTTTATGCATCGTATCGCCCAAACCAAGCGCCTCAACGGCAAAGAACATTTGAGCGTGGAGCTTCATAGTGCCATTCCAAATCGCTGGAGAACCCTGAAAATCGACGTCATCGCTCAGAGACTGTTTCCACGCGGCAAGTAAGGGCTCAAAGGTAAAGCAATGCCCGCAACCGTACCAAAAGAACTCTCTCACTTCGATCTTATCGGGATTGGCGACTCGGAAGGGTGGGCTGAGAACATCGTAATCTTCACCCGCGACATAATTTTGACCAGCCGCTTTAACACTGAATGCGAAAAGCAGAGCACCGATCAAGCTTACCCACTGATTCTTCATAGTTGAATCCTCTAATTCTAAGTCATTGGACATTTGCAAGCGTAAGAGGTTCCCACACCACCTCTGCTATAGCCATAAAAAAAGCGGCTTAATGCCGCTTTAAAAGGCTAATTGCATTCATTTTAAGCCGGCTATGTAACTCGAGACCGCATCGATTTGCATATCCGACAAACCCCGTGCGTTGGCGCGCATTACCATCGTGTCGCCATCATTCGTTCGGCCGCTGGGATCCTCAAAACCTTTTCTATACATGATCAACTGTGACTTGGTATAATCAGCATGCTGGCCCGCCAGGCGCGGAAACCCTGCTAGCGCATTCCCGTGGCCAGTCGGTCCATGGCAAGCCATACAAGCTGCAACCCCAGTCTCTGCATATCCTGCGCGGTAAATGCGCTCACCCAAAGCCAGCTTCTCAGGGTCAGCCTGAGAACCAGACATAGACTGATCCGCATAATACGCCGCCATGTCTGCTAGCTCTTGATCAGTTTTGGTATCAAGCAAGCCTACCATCGTAGCGATCGGCCTCGCACCATCGCGAATGTCGCGGAGCTGCTTGTATAAATACTTTTCGCCCTGGCCCGCAAGTTTCGGGAAACTTGGGGCTGCGCTGTTACCGTCATTACCATGACAGGCAGAACACACTAACGTTTGTGCTTTGCCATTGGCGACGTTGCCTTCCGGCATAGGTGCCGCCGCAAATGCGTGGCCACTCAGCATCAGTACGGCAGTCAAAAAAATCTTTTTCTTCATAGCAATCTCTTAAACGATGGTCTTATTTGGCTTTGGCCATATAAGTGATGAGGTCAGCAAACTGTTCATCTGTGCAATCCATGCACATGCCGCGTGGCGGCATCGCGCCTTTACCGTTCTTCACTGACAGAACCATCGCGTCCATACCCAGTGCCATGCGCGACTCCCAAGCCGCTGCATCACCCGTCTTGGGAGCGCCAGCCGCACCCGAGGTATGGCAAAAACCACAGCTTCTATCGTAAATGGCTTTAGTCGCAGGGTCTAAGTGGTCGTCTGCCGTGGCGATTCCGGCAAAAAGTAGGGCAACGATCATTGTAAGCTGTTTCATAATGCAACCTCAGCTGGAGTCATGCCGGTCAGGGCGATGCAATAATATGGATTCTCGGTATTTAGCTCTGCGTGTGGGCACCGGAGCTGTGGCATTATATACAAAATACAGAAGACAACAAAGTGAAGCGCCTTAGATGAGCCCAAATACTGATTTAATTTTGCCAGACAAGCCTCGCTACGATCATGCCGAGTTTTTAGCCAGCGCAGCGAAGGTGACGCAGTGCCCTCCAGATCTGGGTTGGGAGGTGGCTTTCGCTGGCCGGTCAAATGCGGGGAAGTCGAGTGCCATCAACAGTTTGACAAGGAATCGGAAGTTAGCTCGGACCTCTAAAACACCCGGGCGAACCCAGTTACTCAATTTCTTTTCGCTCACCGAACAACAAAGATTGGTCGACTTGCCGGGCTATGGTTTCGCCAAAGTACCCATCGCAATGAAGAAAGCATGGACCGAACAGGTAGAGGCTTACCTGCAACAACGCCAGTCCTTACAAGGCATCATACTGCTCATGGATATTCGGCACCCGCTCCAGCCATTTGACGAGCAACTCGTGAGCTGGGCAATTGACGCCGGTATGCCATGTCATATTCTGCTGACCAAGGCAGATAAGTTCAAACGAGGGGCACAAGAGGCCTCTAAACTGAAAGTCGAGAAAGAACTTGCGCCGCGTGGAGGCGTGATCACGGTCCAGACATTCTCCTCTTTGAAGCACCAAGGACACGAATCCTTGATCCAAAAACTCGACGAGTGGCTGACTCAGGATTTGACCGCCCGCTAGTGAGCTTGGTCCCAATTTAAACCAGTGCCAACATCGACTACCAAGGGCACTTTAAGTGATGCGGCTTCGCTCATTGCATTTGACACGAGTTGTTTAACGCGAGCACCTTCGTCGTTAGGAACCTCCAACACCAATTCATCATGCACTTGCATAATCATCTTCGCTGCCAGCGATTCAGCATCTAATGCGTGCTGAACCGCGAGCATGGCTTTTTTTATGATATCTGCCGCCGTGCCCTGCATGGGCGCATTTATCGCGGTACGCTCAGCCGCTTGAACCAGCATTTTATTGCGTACATTAATCTCTGGAAGATAGAGTCTCCGCCCAAACAGTGTTTCTACATAACCCGTGGCGTGCGCCAATTCCCGAGTCTGGTTCATATAGGCCAGTACACCGGGATAACGCTCGAAATAGGTATCGATATATTGCTGCGACTCGGCCCGGCCGATATGAAGCTGTTTGGCTAACCCAAATGCAGACATGCCGTAAATTAAACCGAAGTTGATCGCTTTCGCTTTGCGTCGCTGGTCCGATGTAACCGTTTCAATAGTGACACCAAAAACTTCGGCTGCGGTCGCTGAGTGCACATCTAAGCCTTCATTAAAGGCCGTCAGAAGTCCTTGATCATCGGACAAGTGAGCCATGATTCGCAGTTCGATTTGAGAGTAATCCGCGGCCAAAATAAAATGATCCGGCGGAGCAATAAACGCCTGTCGTATCATTCGACCTTCCACGCTGCGTATCGGAATATTCTGCAGGTTGGGATCAGAGGATGACAGGCGGCCCGTCGCAGTGACCGCTTGGTGGTAAGAAGTATGTATTCGACCTGTTCGCGGGTTAATCAAAAGAGGCAGTTTATCGGTATAGGTCGATTTTAACTTTGCCAAACCTCGATACTCGAGCAGCACCTTCGGCAAGGGATAATCAAGCGCCAATTCAGCCAGCACATCCTCGGCGGTAGAGGGTGACCCCTTGGGTGTCTTCTTGATAATTGGAAGCTTCAGCTCGTCGAATAAGATTTCGCCCAGCTGTTTGGTTGAGCCCAAGTTAAATGGACGACCGGCGAGCTCATGAGCATCCCGCTCTAGTTCGACTAATCGACCACCCAGAACCGCGCTCTGTTGCTGCAGCATATCGCGTGACAGCAACGCACCATTGCGCTCGATGCGCTGCAGAACAGGCGCTAGTGGCAATTCGATCGTTTGATACACAGTTTGTAGAGAAGCGCATTCTGCCAGCTTCTGGGTCAAAGTCTGATGCAGCTGCCAAGTCACATCCGCATCCTCGCACGCATAGGGCAATGCGAGCTCTAAGGAGACTTGGTTAAAGGTCAACTGTTTGACGCCCTTGCCTGCAACATCCTCAAAAGAGGTGGTTGATCGATTCAAGAACCGCTGCGCCAAACTATCCATATCGTGGCGCCCAGCCACAGAATCCAAGGCGTAGGATTCAAGCATCGTATCGCCCGCGAAGCCTCGTAAAGTGATTCCGTGATTCTGTAAAACATGGACGTCGTACTTCAGGTGCTGACCAACTTTGAGATAGCGCTCATCTTCCAAGAGCGGTCTCAGTAAACCCAGTACTTCGTCGCGATCGAGCTGGTCTGGGGCGCCAGGGTAATCATGCGCTACCGGGATATAGCATGCTCGACCAGTCTCATAACAGAAACTCATGCCAACGATTTGCGCCTGCATGTAGTCAAGCTGGTCTGTTTCTGTGTCAAATGCAAAACACTGCTCTGCCGTTAGCTCGTCAATCCAGCGCTTGAGCGCATCACGCGTTGTGATTAATTCGTAATCCGTGGGGGCAGCGGGAGTGATCACCGCAGGGGCTCCTAAGACACTGCTCTGATCTAGCTCGGCAGCCCATGATCTGAACTGGAGCTGCTCAAACCAGCTGCGGAGTGA
>DOVB01000174.1 GCA_003520285.1 Halieaceae bacterium | reverse complement strand
CCCAAACCCAGTTTATTGCTTTTAGATGAGCCATTTTCAGGTTTGGATACAGAGTTGCGGGCTCGGTTGGCGAGTGAAGTACGTACAATCCTGAAAAGCGATGGCATTTGTTCGTTACTCGTGACGCATGACCAGCGCGAAGCTTTCGATTTCGCTGACCGCATTGCGGTGATCCATGAGGGCACTATTTGTCAGTTCGACACGCCCTACAACTTGTACCATGAACCCAGAACGCCTTTTGTTGCTCACTTTGTTGGCCCCGGTGAGATTGTGAATGCCACGGTAGTGGCGCCCCGTTCCGTGGATAGCCCACTTGGAATTTTGACGAGCGACGAAGATCTGTCATACCCGGTCGGCAGCCCAGTTCACTTATTTTTGCGTCCCGATGATTTGATTCATGATGATAACTCCGACTATAAAGCCACCTTGGTAGGTAAACATTTTCGAGGTGCGCATCATCTTTACAAGGTTCGCCTTGAGAATGGTACCGTTCTTGGCTGCTTCGCGCCCTCGCATCACAACCACGCCATTGGCGAGCAAATTGGTGTGACCTTGGATGTCGAGCACCTGGTGATTTTTCCTGCGCACTAGAGTCAGATATGAGCCCAGAAACCGGCTAGGCTTTGTTGTAGCGCTGCTAGTCGGTATTTCGCGTCGGACTTATGCCAGTGTTCTGGCAACATCGCCATATGAGCTCGATAGGGGATTATTCCCTATGATCCTAAGTTCTGATGCCTTACGCAAGTCTCTTGCTCTGGAGACCCGCATGCACAGATTGTCCAGCATAACTGGGTCGATGGTGTCGCGTTGGTGGGAGGATTATAGATTTCTCACAATCACCGTCATCGACAAGAAAATCCAGAGCGTGTTGAAAGCGACCAAGGTTGGTAAGAGTTTTTTCATCGACGCCCATATTAGAGCTACCGAAGTAATCAGCGTCAGAATGTGCAGTTGCCATATCTCGATACCGAACACCAACCCGGGCACAATGACGCCGGCTTTGGTGGCCCATGCGAACAATTCTACGATGTTATAAGAGGTCCAGTACGAGGGTTTTAGGAACATCCGAAAGCAGTCGATAATCGATGACCATCCCACACGGTGGTAAACAAATGCTGTTAAACCACTCGCTAGCACAAACGCGGTGAGATAGGGATAACCTAATAAGTCATTCATGCGTATCCTCAGGGCTTTAAGGGGCGAGTATTCAGCGGCCAATATCATCAGAGCGCTGTCAGGTTCATTGGCGACTCCGGGCTATAGCGATCGCGAGCGTTTAATTGGGCCAGGTGTTGCGAGGGCGAATTATGCGCATCTTGGCTTTCTAGATCAAGAAGGGCATGCGCGTGCCGCTAAGCTACGCTGCTAGGGGTAGACTGGGTGGTTTTCACGAGCGATGTTAGAGTACTCATTTCTGATAAGGATCCTGACGTGTCTGAATTCGATAGCCTTATTATCGGTGGTGGCCACAATGGTCTGGTCTGTGCGTTCTATCTGGCTCGAGCAGGCCATAAAGTTGTGGTGCTCGAGCGTCGATCGCTCGTCGGTGGTGCTGCTGTCACCGAAGAGTTCTACCCAGGCTTCCGTAATTCTACTGCCAGTTACACGGTGAGCCTGCTCAATCCTTCTGTGATCCAAGACATGGGTTTAAAAGAGCGGGGCCTTCGTTTTGTTAAACGCCCAGTGGCCAATTTTTTGCCGCTGTCGGACACGAGTTATCTCAAAGTGGGTGGCGGGCTGACACAGACGCAGTCTCAGTTGCGTCAGTTTTCAATCAAAGATGCTGACACTCTGCCTATTTACTACCAGCGCTTAGACGCCGTGGCCGATATTGTGCGAACGGTAAGCCAGCAGACGCCGCCCAAGTTGTCTGGCGGGGTAGTTGGGCTTCTGCGAGCGGCTTGGGATATGAGAGACCTGATTAGGGCGCCTTTTGAGGTCAAGCAAGACCTATATTATTTGTTTACCCAAAGTGCTCGGCAGTTTCTGGATCGATGGTTTGAAAGCGATCCTATTAAAGCCGCTTTAGGCTTTGATGCTGTCGTCGGCAATTACGCCAGCCCCGACACGCCGGGTTCCGCTTATGTCCTCTTACACCATGTATTTGGAGAGCTCGATGGAGAGAAGGGCGCCTGGGGACATGCGATTGGCGGGATGGGAGCAATTACTCAAACAATGGCGCAGGCTTGCACTGAGATTGGCGTCGAAATCCGCACAGATGCGCCAGTAGAGCGAGTTCTGATCGAGGCGGGTATCGCCCGTGGTGTAATCTTGCGCGATGGCACTCGAATTCGAGCAAAGCGTATCGCGTCGAACGTCAATCCAGTCATGCTGTATCGCGACATGATTGATCCAGCAGCTCTGGAGCCTCAGTTCTTGAGACACATTGAAAACTATCGCTGCGGATCCGGCACTTTCAGGATCAATGTCGCGCTCAGTGAGTTGCCAGATTTTAGCTGTTTGCCGGGCCGAGAGGCGGCCGAGCACCATCAATCAGGCATCATCATGGCGCCGAGCTTAGAGTATATGAATCAAGCTTATTTAGAGGCTCAGTCGAATGGCTTTGCCTCGAAACCTATCGTCGAGATCTTGATTCCTTCGGTGATCGATTCTTCGTTGGCCCCAAGTGGACAGCATGTGGCATCACTATTTTGTCAGCATTTTGCGCCTATCAGACCAGATGGTAAGAGTTGGCATGAGTGCCAACAGGAGGCTGTCGAGGCGATTATCAATACCGTGACATCGCATGCGCCAAACTTTAAAGATGCCATCTTGGGCATGATGGTGTTATCGCCACTTGATCTTGAAGAAAGGTTTGGGCTTATCGGTGGCGATATTTTCCATGGGGCCATGACCTTAGACCAGCTTTGGGCTGCTCGACCGGTGCTGGATTACGGTGATTATCGAGGTCCCATCAAAGGCCTGTATCATTGCGGTGCGGGCGCCCATCCCGGGGGTGGTGTGACTGGCTTGCCGGGTAAAAATGCAGCGCGCGAAATGCTGAGAGATCCCGCTCCTTAATTATTAAAGCGGCAGAGTCTGACGCCAGACACTGGCTACAAATGCCCTGTTTTGACATAAATGAGTGCGCCATCGTCTTTAGTATATGGACTGTGCTGGCTCAGGTGAGGCGAGCGGATCCAGGTGCCTTTTGGGTAGCACCCATGCTCATCATAAAAAGTGCCTTCGAGCACGAAAATTTCCTCACCACCCCAATGCTTATGCGCATTGAATATCGTGTTGGGCGCCCAGCGCACGAGCGCGACATGCTCGCCTTGAAACTCGTGCAAGGGCATCACCTGAAGGCCGTCGACCAATCCTTGCCGCCAGCTTGACCGTTGGGTATCAATCGATACCGTTTGGCAGTCGTTATGATCGAACTGGTGGAGTTTCACAAAGAGCATCGCTCCGTCCTCTTGCACCCGTGGCGTATGCGAGGTTCCGATAGGATTGCGTAGGTAAGTGCCCGCAGGGTAGGCGCCGTGTTCATCACCGAAGGTTCCCTCTAATACAAAGATTTCCTCCCCACCCTCGTGCGTGTGCGACGCGAACACACTATTAGGGTGATATCGAACCAAACTGGTAGCTCGAGCTACTTCGTCACCGATTCGGTCGAACATCATGCGTTCGACGCCAGCGATTGGAGACGATACCCACTGGTATTCATCGGGAGAAATGACGACACGTTGGTTGAACTCGGCATTGATAAGCATGCGCGAGAGTATAGCGATTCGCGCGAGAGTCACCAACTAGGGACTGTGTTGGAGTCTGAGCCCAAAGGATAGTGAGTTGTTGATTAAGAATTGTGAGGGGGCACTGTTTGGTGTTTGGTGTTTGGTGTTTGGTGTTTGGTATGACCTATGTTGTCTCAGGTGTACAAAGGGTTATGCACAGCGCTGTCTTACGCTCGGTGTTTGCCACAGGCAAACACCGAGTGACTCTAATTACATGCGTTTCAAAGCGCAAATCTT
>DOVB01000280.1 GCA_003520285.1 Halieaceae bacterium | reverse complement strand
GTCGACCGGCACTTCTCTTTGCGCGCGGCCTGTCCGGGCACCGAAGTTCGGCAAATCGACTTGGTCGGCGCAGGTTTAGACGACGACTTTGTCTATGTGTATCAAGAGGTCACACTCAAAGGGCAGTTACACGAGCTGGTGTTCAGTAATACCATGCTGCACGACCTCGAGCCCTACGCAGTGGGCTTTGTGAATGTCACCGGCCCCATGGGGCAGTTCACTTATCAATTTGCCAGAGATAGCGCTCAGCGTCAGCCTGAAACTATCCATTGCGTGCAAGCAATATCACCCGCAGCACTTTAACCGTGATTCACCATGTGTGGTGCGCGTGAGTTCCTGGGTTTGTGTCGGCATCAAAACAACGAGCGGATGACTAAAAGGATCACCGGACCGCAGCATGATTTTCGATTAATCTGAAAACACGCTTACTTTAAAAAGTCGCTGAGCTCTCTCAGGTCGATGAACTTGAAATTTTGGGCGCTGCCTTCTGGAGCGTTAAATCCGTCTTGGACCACCAGTAAACCTTCGGGATACTGAGCGTTTAGATTAGATCCGGTGACTGCAAGACCATCGGTCTCTTGAGCTCCATCAATACCCGAGCCTGCTAGATCCTCTTGAACCCTAAATCGACCGCGAAAATTGAGGCTAACGCCATCGAGAGCATCCACCGAATAGATAGCAAAGCTATCGTTGCCTTGCGAGGAAACCACCAGCATACGTTCCCCTGAGCTGGTAACAAACCAATCAAGGCCCTCAACATCGTCGACCAAGCCACTATCACTCTCGATTTCGTCGAGCAATCGAGCTTCACTCTTCATCCACACGCCATTATGGTGCGCCACATGAAGTCCCCAAATGCCTCGGACTTCTTCACCGACGTACAGATACCCGAGCGATTCATCGACCGAGCATCCTTCAAGTTGCGAATCGAAACGAGCAAGTAGCGTGCTCTCGGCAGACCACTTCTGATCAGCATAAGCTAGATCATACAGTACCAATTCACCCGTCTTATAACTGACTATCGCCTGCAGTGCGTTATTGAAAGAGGCCATACAGATACCGTAAGGCTCGGGCAGAGTCGACGCTATACGGCCCAATCGTTCAAGACCATCAGCGGTAACGGAATATAAACCGATTGAGTTATCGGCTCTATCCGAAGTTACTGCGATATCAACAATGCGCCCATCTATCACTACAGCTTGCCGAATATCAACGTTATTCGGCTCACCGTCGCCAAGAAACTGGATTTGGTTACCTTCTAAGTCATACACCAACAATCCGCTTTTCTTGTCCGTGCCAATCACCAGGCTTTTGGTTCGATCTTGCGGATGAATCCAAATCGCAGGATCATCCGCAGCATCATCAGAGCTCGGGACGGGTGGCGTTTCTGCAGATGCGCGGATGGACTTCACGGTTTTGTCGTCGGGGTAGCTCACGCGATCTGCATCGCCACCCGTCATACAGCCGCTCAAACCCGCAAGCACCAGTGTTGCGACAAATCCTTTATTGACTGAGCACAATAGCGTCACCTTAGAACGTCACTTGTATACCGAACCGACCATTCCAAGAGTACTCTTCATACTGCAGCAGACGAGCCGAAGAAGGTCCTGGTTGATAGGCAACATAAGGCTCATCGTTCAGATTAGCCAACTGCACATAGAGTCTCACATTGTCTCTCACGTTATAGCTCGCCGTAAGATCAATCTGGGTGTGATCCTGAACGTATCGATCCTCCTCTGGATCTCCAGCGACTTCATCTAGGTAACTGTCTCGATAAGCTGCGGTCAATCGCACCGAGGCTGGCCCAGCTTCATAGCCGATCATGGCATTCCAAGTAGATTCAGCAGCTGCGGGCAGCGGTATAGTGCGATCACCTATATCGCCTTCAGTATCGGTGTAGGTGTAGTTTAACCCGACTAACAATCCGTTAAAGGGAGCAGGCAACATCGTCAACGCGTGCTGATATGCAAACTCTAAGCCTGTCACTGTCGCTTCTTCGCCGTTCAATGGCACCGTCATTACATCAAAGTTCACATTGTTGTAAACACCATTGTAGGGAGCGTCACCCGCTTCGAATTCACGCTGATAAATAAAGTTGTCGATCGTCTTGTAGAAGACACCCACTTGAACGGCGCCTTGAGGCGAGAAATAGTACTCGAGGCTTGCATCAAAGTTCATCGCCTCGTAGGGCTCTAACTGAGAGTTACCGAACTCGCCTTCACGCTCACCGTCCGCAGCCTCGGCAACAATAAAGATCGGCGCCAGCTCGGTTGGGGTTGGACGAACGACGCTCTGGAAGAAGCCGGCACGCAACACCACGTCGTCACTCAAATCGTAGCGCATGCTGAGGCTAGGGAGAACATCAAGGTAATCGTCGCTGTCTCTCGTGGCCGAGATAAATAGAGTATCTTCTTCTAAAGTGACACCATTGCGAACAGCGCCCTCTTCAACTTCTTCGGTGCGATTGGCGCGCACACTGTAGTCAGTTGCCTCAAAACGAACACCACCAATCAAGGTGAGATCACCAGCACTCCAGCGAGCCATCGCGTAAGTAGCGAAAATATCTTCTTCCATCTCAAAATCTTCGACGTTAGATTCGAGATCTGTGTCGTACTGATTGAGCTCAAATCCGCTCAAATTCGCTGCATTAAAGGCACGAACAGCCGACAAACTTGGCATCGGATCGATCACTGCTAAACCGTATGACTGCTGCCCGAAAACGTCGGCCAGCGTGTAGTCGCCTGCGTAGTCCTCAAGAAGCTCAAGATAAATATCTTGCTCCTTGGTTCTGCTTCGCAACTGGACGCCACCCTTAAGATCCAAACTACCCGATGCCAGCTCGAAGGTTCTGGTTACGTCAAATTTCAGCGTCATTTCTTCATCTTCTGACAGCGCATCAACGAGCTCGAGCTTATCAATTTCATAAGTTGCTGCATCAAAAAATTCAGTTGAACCCGCAAGTATCGAGTAGCTCGGCTTCATCATATCAGCGTAATTGAAGCTCACCGCCAGCGCACCCGGATCCTCAAAGTTGGCTGAAAAACGCGTTGGATCCTGAGTCTTGTGCTCGTGTTCCTCAGCTTGCGCAAGGCTCGCACTGTAATCAAAGCGCCAAGGACCAACGACTGTTTTACCACCAACTGCAAAGGTCTGTATGGTTTGCGCCTCGTAACGATCTTTCAACCCACGGTCAACCGCGATTTCACCATCATCTGACAAAAATACCGCAGACGTAGAGTCACCGGATGTGGGCTCTTCAGCAAACTCCATAACGAGTCTGCGCCGCTCTTCGGTATCTTCAAACTCGGAGTACATAAGATGCGCGAACAATTCAGTCGAATCATTGACTGCGTAGTCGGCCTTTAGTGATAACCCAGTTCGCTCTCGCAGGACGTCGTAATCGCGATACTCTATGGCATCTGCAAATAGAATACCGCTGTCAGTTATCCCCCAACCCTCGCTTTCGATGTTATCAGTTGATGTCTGTCTTTCGCTGTATGAAAAACCACCTGCAATACCAAATCGATCGTTAACCGGATAAATAAAATCCACACTGCCCTTGGGCGAGTATTCCTCATTCAAGTCATTGTATTGCTGCTCTAACTTGACCGAGAAAAATGGCTCTTCCACTTCAAAGGCACTGGTTGTTTCAATGTTAATCGACGCACCAATAGTATCGGCGTCCATATCGGGCGTGAGTGTCTTCACCACCTCTACTGCCTCAACCAACTCTGATGCAATCACATC
>DOVB01000073.1:15140-17202 GCA_003520285.1 Halieaceae bacterium | reverse complement strand
CCCTGCTCGATACCCTGGCCAATAAGATTGATGACTCGTTGGTGCGCAGCTCGCGAGATAATCGGTCCGTAGCTTGCGCCCGCGTCATCCCACACGCCTGGTCGAGCCACACTCATTCGCTCTTTCAGTTCATCAAGCCAGTCGTAAGCATCCCCCACAAACACTGCCACAGAAATAGCCATGCAGCGCTGCCCAGCGGCACCTACCGAAGCGCCCACCAAGGCATTCAAAGTACTATTCTTATCGGCATCAGGCATGATCACCATGTGATTTTTAGCACCCATCATGCACTGTGCTCGCTTGCCGGCCGCACTCGCGGTTTTGTAAATATGATCACCGACTCGAGAAGAACCCACGAACGAAACCGCTTGAATATCAGGATGGACCAACAATTGATTCACTTGTTCAGCACCGCCATGAACCATATTGAGGACACCTTTTGGCGCTCCCGCTTCAATAAACAGTTCTATCAATCGCACCGGCGTAAGAGGCACCTGCTCCGATGGCTTCAGGACGAAGGTGTTGCCACAAGCAATAGCCAGTGGGTACATCCACAGTGGGATCATAGCTGGAAAATTGAAGGGCGTAATACCTGCGACAACGCCGAGCGGCTGAATATAGCTATAAGTGTCAATCCCGCCAGCAACGTTAGAGAGGGTCTCTCCCATCATATTTGAGGGCACATTGGCGGCTTGCTCTACCACCTCGATACCTCGCCAGACATCTCCTTTCGCATCCTCAAATGTCTTGCCTGTGTCTTGCGACAAGATCTCAGCCAGTTCATCGTGATGCTGCTTCAGAAGAGCCTGATAGCGCATCATGACCCGAGCACGTTCCGCAATCGGTACCAAGCGCCATGTTTCGAACGCGGCCTTGGCACTTGCAACCGCCAAATCGACCTCGGTCGGCGTAGCCATTGGCACTTGGGCGATTATCTGCTGATTCGCTGGATTAAATACAGGTTGCGTTTGCTCAGCATTACTCTGAACAAATTCGCCATTAATGAACAGTGGGACGCGCTTCATGGGAGCCTCTATCGCTGCGGTTAGATGCCTTAACCTACCACGCGAACTCGGCGCAAGGTATTCCCCATATTGTTAACCATATAGACTATATTGCGGGTTTTGACTAATCTACGCCGATGAGTACTCCGTCACAATGGCCACTGCCTCCGCTCGGCTCGCGAATTGTCACTCCCACCTTTATGGTCGAGCGACTTCAACAGCACATCTTGAGCCGGGAGTTATACCCTACTGCGCTGGGGTTTTATCCCAATGCACGAGGGCATCGCATGAAGCGAACAGATCACGACGATTACCTCCTCATTTTTTGCAGTGACGGCAGAGGCAAGCTGACTGTCGGCGCGAACAGCCATGCTATCGAAGCTGGCGACGTCATATTGCTACCGCAATCGGTGGCTCACAGTTATCGCGCCAACGAGCGGGATCCATGGAGTATTTATTGGATTCATTACTTAGGCCAGCAGGCCGCTGACTACACCGACTACTTGGCGGCACCAGAAACGGGCTATAGTGTTTTTTCGGTTGGCACTCATCCACATTTTCGGACCGCATTCCAAAGCCTACTCGAAGTCACCAAAACAGGGTACGACACCGCGACATTTTTGACGGTCTCTAATCGACTCAAGCTCTTATTGGTCGAGCTCGGCCAAGACAAACGACAAGCACGACGGCACAAGGGACTCGATTTGACGGCAACCCAAACGCTGATGCGTGAGCATTTACACAGCCATATCAGCCTCGCTGATTTGGCCCAAGCTGCGTACCTTTCCAAATATCATTTTTCTGCGCGCTACAAATCGTTGACTGGCTACGCGCCTATCCAACACTTCTTGAATATGAAAATGGAATACGCATGCGAATTATTAGATTCAACAACGCTGAGCGTGAAAGCAATTGCATCAGAACTTGGCTATCGCGATCCGCTTTATTTTTCGAGGCTCTTTAAACGCACTATCGGAGTACCACCCACGCAGTATCGCCACTCCGCAATACCGCTACTGGAGCGATAAGGCTCACTTGACGTCAACGTCAACGTCAAC
>DOVB01000073.1:12902-14984 GCA_003520285.1 Halieaceae bacterium | reverse complement strand
CGTCAACGTCAACGTCAACGCAGAGATTATCTTGGCATAGCGAGTGCGAGCCCTGACGGGTTAAGCTTTGTCTTTGTGACCGCAGCCTTCAGCAAGTTCGAGGTGTATCACGCGGGTTTTCGGATCAAAGCCAGAGCACCAGATCGTGACCGGCTGGGCTAGTGTAAATCGACGCGTCGTAGACGTTAAACTCGCTGTCCACTTATCAAAACTGAACTTTTCTGGATCCTTGCGAAGATCAACAAAGCCCTCGAGGCCGTTGTCATCCAAACGCACATTGAAACCGCTGCTACTGATGTGCGCGACGACGCCCGTCAGCAAGGCCTCTCGCTTAAATCCCGTGAGCTTTTGCAAGTAGTTGGCAGCGAGCCAGCGCTCAGCATACTGACTGACCTCGCGCACCCGCATCAAACGATCACTGATAGCATCGAGCTCGGACTGGCATTGCGTGGGCAAAGGCTGCCCTCGGAGAACCGCTTTTATCTGTCGATGGACCAGTAAGTCTGCATACTTCCGCAATGGCGAGGTGAAGTTAGTGTAGGCTCTAATCGCCATTCCCATGTGTGCACCAGGCTCGATCGTCAAGCCCGCTCTGGTTAACAAACGATTAATCATTGCCCGCAGAGGCAACTCGTGGACCGAACCAGCCAAAGTCGCTATCACCGCCCGAAAGCCCTCAAGCGTCGTTAAATCGGTTCCTACCAATTCGGGCGCAAAACGCTGAAAAAACTCTTCCGCTTCAGCCTGGCGATCATCGCGAAAACCCTCATGGGTAATAAACGGCCCGGGGCATTGATGCTGCATCATAAATTCCGCAGCACAGCGATTTGCCACCACCATACACTCTTCGACCAGCTTCTGAGAGAGCAGCTTTTCACTCGGCTCTATACTCTCAATCTGCTTACTATCGTCCAGAATCCAGCGAAACTCTTGCCGATCCTCCATAACCAACTCATGCTCAGACCGATGCTGCCTGAGTACGCGAAACAGTTGATATAGAGCTTCGACGGCTGAGGCGTGGATCGCCGGATCCTCATTGTGACCCTCCAGATAACGCTCTACTGCGTAGTAACTGAGTTTGCCATGGGACTGAATGAGCGCCTCGATGAACTCGAAGCTCTTGATTGTGCCAGAATTACTAATCTCTGCTTTCAACACCAAGGCGGGGCGCGTTACCCCCTCTGCCAAAGCATAACGGCCCTGCGCTAGTGCCTCGGGCAGCATGGGTACGACATCGCCATGCAAGTAAACCGTCGTGGCACGTTGTGCCACCGCTTGATCTAGTTCGGAACCGGCTACTATCGCATCTGATGGATCCGCAATTGCAACGTACAAGGTCCAGCCATCGGGGCTAGTTTCAGCATACAAGGCGTCGTCGATATCTTGGGTTTTAGCTGCATCGATTGATACAAATCCAAGCCCTGTTAGATCGACGCGACATGATTCATCGTAGGGCAGAGCGACTAAGGACTCAATCTGCTTCAAAATAGCGGCAGGCCACTGCTGCGGTATCGATGCCCGCGTGAGTGCGTATTGGTTTTCAAGGCCAGGGGTTTTGGTATTCCCTAAAACACTCAGGATTTTAGCTTGAGGTTTACCGTCTTTGATAGGGTGACGCAAAATCGCACAACGCACGCAGTCGCCGGCCTTGGCGCCATTGCGTGCATGCGGTGGAACGAACAACCAGCGCGTTAACACCCCATAATCAGGCTGCACAAAAAATGCCTTTCCCTTGGTTACGCAAACCCCGGCGAACTCACCCAGAGGGGATTCGATCAGTCGTTCGATATCGGCGATAAGTTTGCCTTCACGACCCGGATGAACGCACACTTTGACGCGGTCTTCCGGCAGCACTTTGAGCATTTCGTCAGGCGTAACAAAAATTTCACGCCCGTCGTCGAGTACAGCAAACCCATAGCGAGATTGGGTACCTTTGATGGTCGCGTCAGCTCGCTCTTTGTCCGCCTCCATCTTCGACTTTAGGCCTTTTAAGCTGGCCAGTGCGTCTTGATCTAGCATGGAGTGTCATTCTTAAAAAGAAAAAGCATAACGGAAAAACGGGAGGCTGTCAGTGAATAACGA
>DOVB01000073.1:2253-12718 GCA_003520285.1 Halieaceae bacterium | reverse complement strand
GATCGCGCCAGACACTCTAGTGATATCTCATCCCACAAGGACTTGGTATGGCCGCTAAACCCTCGCTTCGAATCGAATCCAATCACCTTCAATCAGTCGACCTTAAAACGTACGTTCTTGACACCAATGTTCTCCTTCACGACCCCAATGCGCTCATGGCCTTTAATGAACACAGGGTTGTCATTCCAATGACTGTGCTTGAAGAACTCGATGACATCAAAGATCGGCGCGATAAAACTGTCAGCAGAGAGGCTCGAATCGCAATCAATTTGATCGAAAAAGTCGTTGAAGGCGCGAGCCCCAGCGAGCTTCAAGCGGGCGTTGAGATCCCCGGCAGTTCGGTAACGGGTCCCTGTGGCACCTTATCGATCTTCCCCGATCAAACGCTGCCAGAATCAGGAGACGTGCCCTATCTCTCAGTGAACGAGGCGCACTGCAACGACAACCGAATCATCAACGTCGCTCTGACTCTCCAGGCGAATGCACCCAATCAGAGGGTGTGTTTGGTTACCAAAGATATCAATATGCGGATCAAAGCGAAGGGCTCGGGTCTGTCGCATGTTGAAGATTATCGCCGCGATAAAGTGCTCGATGACATTGATCTGCTCGCCAGGGGGTACCACAAAGTTGAAGGTGATTTTTGGTCTGGTATCTCAGAAGTAGAAACCATCCGAGAAGCCGACGTCACTTTGTACCGAGTACCTCGCGATGTGCTGCCAGATGCCTATCCCCATCAATTTATTATTGATGAGCATGAGTTCATCGCCTGCGTCGCACGATTTGACAGCGATTATTTATACCTGCGAGTAGAAGACCGCCACCACCTGATGAATCGACAATTTTGGGGTTTGAAACCACGCAACCTAGAACAGGCTATCGCGATGAGTCTGCTCGCAGATCCGAATCTTGATATGACGGTTCTGACCGGCCCCGCCGGATCTGGTAAAACGCTTCTGGCGCTGGCATATGGTTTACATGCGATTCTTGAGGCGGGCAAATACAGCAAGCTCATTGTGGCCCGATCTACACCACCCATGGCGGAAGATATTGGATTTTTACCCGGAACCGAAGAAGAAAAAATGGCACCTTGGCTGGCAGCCTTCGATGACAACCTTGAAATTTTGCACGGTGGTGACGAATCTGCCAGCAGCTCCATCGACTATGTTAAACAACGCGCCAATATCCAGTTCAAGTCACTGAACTTTATGCGAGGGCGCTCTTTTAATAATGCTTATATTATTATTGATGAAGCACAAAGTCTGACGCAGTTCCAACTCAAATCCATTATTTCGAGAGTCGGCGCAGACTCCAAAATTGTGGTTCTGGGTAACCTCGCGCAGATCGACAATAAGTACATCTCGCCGCTCAGCTCGGGGCTGACCTACTTGGTTGAAAAAAGCAAACTCTACGCTCATGCGGGCATTGTAACGATCGGCGGTATTGTCAGATCACGACTTGCCGCGTTTGCCGAAGAGCAACTCTAAGCTGCTGCGCACTGAGTGAGCGGCCGCTTGTTGGCAGCTCACTCGGCCCCCTCGATTAGGATGCGGTCGCCTGTTGCATGGCCTCGAGCACTCTTGCCATATTATTGCGCACAACGTCGATCGCTTTTAATGGTCTGACCATCACTTTGAAGTCAACGATTCGGCCAGTATCATCCCAGCTCATAATATCGACACCATTGACATGGATCCCGTCTAGCTCGAGCTCAAACTCAAGCATCGCACTGTGACTGCCTACGATTTCGCGAACGTAGCGAAAAGTCTCGTTATACAAAACAACAAAGGCAGCAGACAAATAGGCATGTGTAATATCTCGGCCAATCTGCGGTGTATGTACCACCGGCGAATGAAACTGCACGTCATCAGCCAGCAGCGCGTGCAAGCCCTCTGACGTATGATTTTTTGCTAACTTATGCCACTTCGAAACAACATCCATGACTGACCTCTCTGATCCCTTACCCTTGGCAGACCCGGCTTCAAGACCGGTGACCGATTAGGCAGTTATCCTAACGTGATTTTCTGGCGGATGAAAATAAGTCTGAAAGGATTCATTCAGATACTGCAAACTGTAATCAGGTCAGGACTGCGAAGCGCGACCACCGCGAGCGCTGCCTCTTGGGACCGCAGTAAAGTGTCCGTTGTGTTTCGATGCCAACGAGACTGCGTTATGATCCGTTGCACACCCCCAGCAGAGTAAGCGCCATGTCGATCGAACGCTACCCGCACACTATCTATTGCATTGATACCGATTACGTCGCAGCCGGCATCGCATGTGCCTATTTGGTGGGTGATGATGAGCAATATGCTCTTATCGAGACGGGCACAGGCCCCAGTGTTGAGGTGATGTGCGACCGTATCCTGTCAATGGGAATTGACCTGCAACAAATCACCGCCATCATGCCGACGCATGCACACTTAGATCATGCCGGCGCAGCGGGACATTGGATGCAACTGCTGCCAGCTGCCACTCTCTGTTGTCATCCTGCGGCCGCGCGCCACTTGATTAACCCAGAGAAACTGGAAGCTTCTGCCCGTGCCGTTTACGGCTCAGCATTTGACGAGTTATACGGTGAACTCATCCCAGTTCCTGCGGCACGCGTGCGAACACTAGAACACAATGAAGTCTATACGCTAGGTCAAAGAGACCTGAGATCCGTTCATTTACGGGGTCACGCCAAGCACCATCTGTGCCTTTGGGACGAGACCAGCAGAGGCTGGTTCACTGGGGATACCTTTGGCATTTGCTACTCAGAACTCCAATCTGGAGAATGGCCTATCGCCGTGCCTGCCACCACCCCCACGCAATTTGAACCCACTTGGTATATCGATTCGGTCACAACCATCGCCAACAGCCAGCCCACCTGGATCTATCCCACTCATTTCGGCCGTATACCCTTTGATCAGCGAACCGCTGAACAGTTGATCCGGCAGATCGAGGAGTACGCCGAGATTACTGCATCCTGCGAACCGCACGCCAAAATCGAAGACATCACCAAACGAGCCTTGCTTGCCTGCCTCGACGAGACAGCCGCCACCGCAGCAGTGCAGCGCTTACAGGCAGATATTGCCCTGAACGCACAAGGTGTTCAGCATCGACTGGCTAGTCTCAGATCGAATTAAGCAGACTGACGCAGCCATCCGCCATCCGCCATCCGCCATCCGCCATCCGCCATATGATAAGACTATCGGCATGAAAAAAACCCGATATACTTGCGATTCAAGCCACCGACACTGCGAGACACAAATACCCATGTCCTCTCTATTCATCGCATTCCAGCACCTCGCTCCGCACCACCTACTCTCACGATTGGTTGGTTTTTTTGCTGAGCTAAAACGACCACTGTGGCTCAAAAACTGGCTCATTAATCGATTCATTGAGCGCTATGGTGTCGATATTAGCGAGGCCATCGCACCCCATGCCGAGGCTTACATTCATTTCAATGACTTCTTCACTCGAGCTCTCAGACCCGGCGCTAGACCGCTGGCACCAGCCGACATCTTAAGTCCCGCCGATGGCGTCATTAGTCAACTCGGTGCAATTCACGGCAGCACCATATATCAAGCAAAAGGGAAATCTTTCTCAACCAAGGCACTACTCGGTGGTGACCCTGAGTGGGCCGCCTATTTTGATAACGGCGACTTCGCAACCATCTACTTAAGCCCCAAAGACTATCACCGAGTGCATATGCCCATTGCCGGCGAATGCATCGCGACTCGATATGTGCCCGGATCCTTGTACTCGGTCAACGGGTCCACGGCCGACGCAGTCGATCAACTGTTTGCTCGTAATGAACGCCATATTTGCCTCTTCGAAACTGAAGTGGGCAAGATGGCGGTAATTCTGGTCGGCGCCATGATCGTTGCAGGAATTGAAACAAGCTGGGAAGGTCAAATTACGCCACACAACCGCCAAATCAATACTCGCTATTTCGGCGCCAATGCCCAACCTGTGACTCTAGCGCAAGGCGATGAACTAGGGCGTTTTAAGCTTGGGTCAACGGTCATCTTACTGTTTAGTCATCAGCGTATGGCCTGGGAAACCGACTGCCAATCCCAAGCAGCACTCAAGATGGGGCAATGCATCGGGTCAAAAGTTTAAACCGGACGATCTGCGTCGAGCGATTCACACAATATTTGGTAACTTCGGAACCGAGTCGCCGATATTGCACCCTGCTCCACGGCCTCTAGCAAGGCGCAACCTGGTTCATTGGCGTGCTGGCAATCTCTGAACTTGCAGTCGCCAAGAAAGGGGCGAAACTCAATAAATCCGAGCTCCAACTCGCGCCGCTCCATATGCCATAGTCCAAATTCTCTGATGCCCGGCGAGTCGATCAAGCGTCCACCGGGCGTCAGATGAAATAAGCGAGCCGTGGTGGTCGTGTGCTGACCTTTTTGATTGAACTCGCTCAACTCGCTAGTTCGCAATGCCGCTGCAGGTAGCAGACTGTTGACCAAAGAGGATTTGCCAACGCCCGACTGTCCCACAAAAATACTGGTGCGATCTTTTAATGCTGCGATCAAATCCGATAAATCCGCCTTATTAGCACTTGCTCGCAACACACGATAACCCAGTTTCTGATAGGGCTGGAGCACCGCATCAACGGTCTGGGCAAGCTCGGGGTCACTGAGCAAATCCGTTTTATTGAGCAAGATCAGCGGCTCGATGCCTGCTGTCTCGGCAGCAACCAAGTAGCGATCTATGAGATCGGCATACAGAGTAGGTTTGGGGGCAACCACGATGATAACCTGATCGATATTGGCAGCAACTGGTTTAAGGCCGGTATAAGGATCTGGACGTTTTAGAATCGTGTCGCGTTCATTCAAGGCCACCACTACCCCGATGTGCTCACCGGCTCGATAAACGACACGATCCCCGGTCACCAGTGCTGGCAGGTTGGTCCTGATGAAACAGCGTTGGCGCTCGCCATGACCGTCTTCAATCTCGACTTGAGTACCAAAATGAGAAATGACCAACCCTGTTTGCTCTTGCCCTAACTGGCCGGCCGACAATAGCTCATCGGCAATATCCAAACGCTTTTCTGCGCGTTTCGCTCGCTCATCTTGAATCTTTTGAATGCGCCATGTTTGTTGTTTGGATAGCTTACGTTTCGTCAAACGCGACACCCTCGCTCACAAGTCAACATACCAGCATCGTTTTGCGATAGTGTCGCAGTTCATCAATAGACTCTCGAATGTCATCAAGTGCCAGGTGCGCTCCCTTCTTAACGAAGCCGTTTGCGGACTCTGGCTGCCACAGCTGCGCCAAGATTTTTAAAGTGCTCACATCCAAATTACGATAATGAAAATAAGCCTCCAGTTCAGGCATATGTCGCGCCATAAAGCGTCGGTCTTGGCAGATCGTATTGCCACACATCGGTGACTTTCCAGCAGGAACCCACTGTTGCAAAAAAGCGATAGTCAGTTGAACGGCATCATGTTCGCTATGGCGACTGGCGCGCACGCGATCAACCAAGCCCGAGTTGCCGTGGTGGCGAGTATTCCATTCGTCCATACCCTGCAACACTGAATCCGGTTGGTGAACCGCAATAACAGGCCCCTCGGCGAGGGTCACCAGCTCAGAATCTGTCACAATAGTTGCGATCTCCAGCACTCTGTCGGAGTCGGGATTTAATCCCGTCATCTCCATGTCGACCCACACCAAATGTGTCTCAGATACTGTCATGCTGTCGCCTCACTGGTACGCTTTACGGACATCTTGCTCATCGGATCTGAGTTTAACACCAGACTTCGCGATACAAAGAAGCGATATCATCAGCGGTCGGAATTAAGGGGTTATTGTTAGGAGATCCCGACGCGAGGGCCTGTTCCGCCATTATGGCTATTGAGTCAAACCAGCGCACCTGATCGATGCCGTAGGATTTGGGTGTAGGCACGTCGAGCTCTGAGCACAGAGTCCGCAAACCATGAACTAAACTTTGACACGCGGCCTCATCACTCGACTCGGCATCAGCGAAACCCATATGCCGTGCCGCCACGGCATAACGATCAGGCGCACCCGACACCGACCAAGCAGTGACAGTCGGCAAGAGCATCGCATTACTCATACCGTGTGGCACATGGTAATGCGCCCCGATCGGTCGACTCATGCCATGGATCAGCGTGACCGATGCGTTCGCAAAAGCCATCCCACCTTGAGTAGCGGCGCACATCATCGCCTCTCGCGCAATCCGGTCGCCCGGATCTCGACAAGCTCTTGGTAAAAATTCGACCACAGCACGCATAGCATCGAGCGCTATCGGATCAGTAAATTGATTCGCTTTCCTGCTGACGTAGGCCTCAAGTGCATGGCATAGCGTATCGAGTCCTGTATCGGCTGTTAACCGATACGGCATCCCCAGCGTGAGCTCATAATCGACCAAGGCCGCTACGGGCATTAACGCCAGCCCATTCCAAAGCATTTTCTCTTGGGTTTCAGTGTCTGTAATGACGGCAACTCGAGTGGCTTCAGAACCTGTCCCTGCAGTAGTGGGGATGACCACCACTGGTAAGCCCGTATCGATTTGGTAGGGCACTTTATAACGTCTCATTGGCTCGGCGCGGCCCTGCATTGCGGCCATGGCTTTGGCAGTATCAATCGAACTTCCACCTCCAATGGCAACGATAGAGTCATACGGTGCGAGTGCCAAATGCTGAAGTCCGGCTCTTACAGAATCAGTGGTTGGATCCGGCACGCAACCAGAGAACACGTCACGGCTTAAGTCGACAGTCGCCACCGACGCGACAATCGGCTCAAAAAAATCGCAGGCGCGAATAAACGCGTCTGTCACAAACAGCGGCTTGACCAAACCAAGCTGGTCCAGTGTGACGGCAAGCTCAGCGCTCGCGCCAGCACCAAGGCGCAGGATCCGGGGTAATGTAATAGTGGCTAGCATGGCTTCATCTCAATCAACTCTACGACTCAATACTGATCAAATGTACTTCAAAAATGAGCGCCGCGTTAGGGGGAATAACACCACCAGCACCCTGTTCACCATAAGCCAGATGGGGAGGCGCAAACAGACGCCATTTATCGCCCACAGACATGCGCGTGAGTGCTTCTGTCCAGGCTGGAATCACCTGCGTCACACCAAAGGTGGCGGGCTCTCCTCGCTGAATCGAACTGTCAAAAACACTGCCATCAACCAAGGTACCGTGGTAATGCACCACGACGGTTGAGGTTAACTCAGGCTTTGCACCCTCGCCCGATTCCAGCACCTCGTATTGCAAGCCCGAGTCGGTAACGATCACACCGTCTCGATCACTATTCTGAGCCATGAACTCCCGGGCAATCTGCTCTTGCGCCGCACTATGCTGGGCTTGCTTGGCCTGCTGCTTCGTTTGAATGGCTTGGTAGGCTGGATTTAATTCGGCATCCGATAGCTGGCTTGCGCCGTCGGTGTACCAATCGACGATACCTGCAATAACCGCCTCGAGATCCATACCCTCGAAGGTATTCTTTTTTAGCTGATCGCCGAACTGGATACCAAATCCATAGCTGACTTTTTGCTCGTCGGTATCAAGTGTCGCGGACGTGCGCTCTAACATGGGTGCTCTCCGTAACTGTTAGCGATCACCATACCAGCTGAGACACCCGCATGCGAGCCACGCGAGTCTAACTGGGATCAAACAAAAGCAACTCAAAACTGAGCTGCAAAGACGCGGTATCGCACTTACAGAGGTCGGAGTCCCAAGTGTACTTCGGCTCTATTTCAAACCACAGATAATCACTGACCAGCGGCCGGCGCCAAGTAAGCCCAATATTTTTCGCTATATCGTCGAGCCCACCTGAATTTCTTCCTGAGAACCCCATAAACCACTGCCGACCCGAGCCACCTATGCCGGTATGGGGCACAAATCGCGACTGAAAAACTGTGCGCCAAGTCACCTCTTCAGTATCCAAAACCATGTCAACGCTCGATCGCCAACGCAAGAGACGACTCGATGACACGCGGCGGTCCAGCAGTAAATCAGAAGCACTTTCCCAGCCATCTTTGCCGTAAAAGAACTTTTGATAGTAACCCAACGAAGTCTGTGCGCTCAGAGGCGTGCGCAGACGATATCGAACGCCGGGGCGTACGCCTGAATCTTTCCATTGCGCGGTAAGATCAAATGAGGATTGCTGACGCTGGAGGAGTCGCCACTGCGCCCCGACACTGTTATCTTGGTCGCTCGTATTCAATGACTGGTCTTCTTCCTGCTGCTCAGAGTCCTCGCCCACAATCAGCGAAAAACGGTCGTTGACTCTGGGCAAATACAGCGTCCCACGCAACTTCACGTCGTAATCAATATCGTCGTGCTCGTTCCACACTGACTCTTGAATGACGCGAGCATAACTTTTGGCAAGGGTATCCGCCTCGTATTGAGCGTCTCCGAAATAGCCATCCAACCAAAGAGCAAGATCATCGACACCCGACTCAGCAGAGTCTCGAGTTCTTTCTAACCAGGAGTCTTGCGCGGCAGCACCTTGAACTGTCAAGGTCAGGCAGAGTACGAAGGTAACCATCGCCAAATAATTCATACGCGCTATACTCAAACCCAATTTGCAGTCACGTTACCACCAAACCGTAACCAACTTAACCTTCGCAGAGCATTCTGCGAAAAAATGCTAAATCAGAGGCCCGCAATGTCGAAACGACTCAATATCCAATGTTTGATGACGGGTAACGAGGTCATGTCGGGTGATACGATCGACACCAATTCGGCACACATTGCGCAGGTCTTGGGCGCCAATGGGCTGACGATAGCTCGCCGAGTGACCGTGAACGACGACGTCAACCAGCTGCTATTTGAGCTATCCGATATGGTGCGCACCGCAGATATCGTCATCATGAATGGCGGTCTAGGCCCCACAATAGACGACCTAACTGCCGAAGTGCTCGCCCTTCTCGCTGACGAGCCGCTCGTGATTCATCCAGACGCAGAAGCCCAGCTGCTGGCCTGGTGCGAGCGTCGCGGACAACTACCCAACGAGGCCAATCTGAAGCAGCGGTTACTGCCCCGCAGTGCAGAAATAATTCCAAATGCTCGGGGTTCCGCGCCCGGTATTGATATCACCGTGGGTGATACCCGCCTTTTCGCGACCCCCGGCGTCCCGAGTGAAATGCGCGACATGATGCCTCTTATTATCGAACGCATTGAATCGCAATGGGGGGCGCGCGCTCATGCCAATGTAATGCGACTTCATACCTTTGGCCTCGGCGAATCAAATGCACAGCAACTGATTAACAATAGTGGGTTTGACTGGCCAGAGTCCGTTGAACTCGGCTTTAGAGCAAGTGCACCAACGATGGAAATTAAACTCACCGTTGCTGATACAAAGGATTTACCAGAGCAACAGGCCTGTGCCGATCACATCGCAGCACTTTTCGGTGATCATATTCTGGGCACCGGTGAAACCAGTATCGGCCAATCTATGGTTGAGCTACTGAGCGAGCGCGGCATGACGCTCACCACCGCGGAGTCGTGCACCGGCGGGCTCATTGCCAGCCTCATCACCCAGATTCCAGGGTCTTCGAAAGCCTTTCATGCGGGCTTTGTCACCTATGATAACGCCATTAAAAGCTCGGTCCTTGGCGTGCGCCAATCTGATCTCGACCAGTATGGCGCGGTCAGCAAAACTGTAGTTGAACAAATGGCTCTCGGTGCGCTTCGCGCGAGCAATGCCGATTACGCAATTGCAGTCAGTGGCATAGCAGGCCCCGATGGCGGCACCATCGATAAGCCACTGGGACGTGTTTGGATTGCCTACGGTAGCTCGAGCGATCTGCGAATAATAGAGCTGACTTGGCCACTGCCGCGCGTTCTGTTCCAAACGATGGTGGCTGCAGCGGCTCTCGATTTACTGCGACGTCACATCCTTGAGCTGCCGCCTCACTGCCTGTACATTCAACAGCGGCAGAATCAGCCCCAGAAAATCGATAGTTAGCGCTGGGTAATCAGGGCTGGAGTTGCTCTATCTGCCATTGATCATCTTGGTTTTTGGTGTATCGGAAGCGGTCGTGCAAACGATTTACACCCCCTTGCCAGAACTCTATTCGGTCTGGAACAACTCGATAGCCGCCCCAGAAATCAGGCACAGGAACCGAACCCTGAGCAAACTTTGCCTGCATCGCAGCCAACTGCTGCTCTAGGACTGCTCGCGCAGAAATCGGACGACTCTGCTGTGACGCCCACGCCGCTATTTGACTTTCCCGTGGCCGAGATAAAAAGTAGCGCGCCGTTTCCGCCACAGAAATTTTGCTGGCAACACCACCGACAATGACTTGTCGATCCAACTCATTCCAAGGAAAGTGGAGTGACACCCTAGGGTTTTGCTCGATTGCTGCGGCTTTATCGCTGGCGTAATTGGTAAAAAAAACAAACCCTTTACCAGGACTCACATCTTTCAATAGCACCATCCTTTGCCACACCATGCCGGCAGGATCAACAGTGGCTAGGACCATGCCAGTAGGGTCTCCAAGCTC
>DOVB01000073.1:0-1947 GCA_003520285.1 Halieaceae bacterium | reverse complement strand
CCGGCAACCCAACCACTTGGCCGCCGAGTATCGGTAGCGCCTAAAAACCAACCCTCTTCCATCATGATCGACTGAGTTCGTCCTAAAGTTCGAACGTTCTCTTCAACCGGGTGACCCAAAACAGTGAGCAGATTAATGGTATCTGCACTGATGCCACTTTCGATTCGGAGCTTATCGGGCATCCATTGGTGATGAACGCGCGGTGCCGCCGCGGCAGCAGCGATATTCATATCAAACTCCATCGCATTCAGCACGGTTTGCATGACCGAACTGATGATTAAACTGCCTCCGGGACTCCCCGTTGCCAACCACGGCTGACCCTCTTTTAAGATCAAGGTGGGACTCATCGAGGATAGTGGTCGTTTACCTGCTGCGACTTCATTGGCTTGACTCTCGATCAATCCAAACGCATTTGGCGTGCCAGGCTTGGTCATGAAATCGGCCATTTCATTGTTGAGCAAGATACCTGTCCCGGGCACAACAATATGGGAGCCAAAACTGAAGTTCAAAGTGTACGTGTTCGATACGACGTTGCCATACTGATCGGCTACCGAAAAATGCGTGGTATCGAGGCTTTCGGTATCCTCAAAAGTACCCGACTGTATCTCTGCGGCGCTGCGCGCACGCTTGGGATCAATCGCCTTCCGTATTTCTTGCGCGTAGGCCTTACTCACCAACTGCGCGACGGGTACTGGGGAAAAATCGGGATCTCCCATGTGAGCCGCACGATCCGCGTAAGCCACTTTCATTGCCTCGATCACATGGTGAATATAGGCGGCGGAATTATGTCCCATCGACTTCAAGTCATAGCCCTCTAGAATATTGAGCATTTGAATGATGTGCGTGCCACCCGACGACGGTGGTGGTGCCGACACAATGTCATACTCTCGGAAAGTACCGCGCACAGGTTCACGCTCGACCACAACGTAATTCTTGAGGTCTGCTTCGGTAATGATACCGCCATTCTCTGCCATCGCCTGAGCGATGGTCTTTGCTACCCATCCCTCGTAAAACCCAGAGTGACCGTAGTCTCGGATGGTTTGAAGCACCCGACCCAGATCGGGCTGGATAAAGACTGAACCCAGTGCTGGTGCAGTACCGTTCACCAAATAGCTGGCCCCAGCCGCGGGATCTGCACCGAGTCGCTCCGAACGCTCAGTTAGATCACTGTGGAGTGCAAAACTGACAGAGAAACCCTTCAGCGCCAAATCCACGGCTGGCTGCAAGACTTGCCGTACCGTCATGGTACCGTATTGCTCAAGAGCATGAAGCAAACCCGCTACCGATCCAGGAACGCCGGCGGATAAATAACTGAAATACAGCGCCTGTCGATCGACATTACCTTCAGCATCAAGATACATATCGCGGGTCGAAGCACCTGGTGCCATTTCGCGATAATCAATGAAGACCTGACGACTCTGCTCGGCGAGATGCACCAACATGAATCCGCCGCCGCCCAAATTACCCGCACGAGGATACGTCACAGCCAACGCAAACCCGGTCGCTACCGCTGCATCAACCGCGTTTCCACCCTGTTGCAGAATCTGATAGCCCACTTCGCTCGCCAGCCGCTCTGGACCAACCACCATACCATTGCGGCCTACCTGCGGCAGGAACCGATGTTGATAATCAATGATCGGCACCTGCTGCTCTTCTTCTTGAGCAATCGAGTGCATTGAAAAACAGAGAAACATCGCCAACAACGATGACACAACCATAGTAACTTCCTTTTGCTGTCGCGCGTGCTACACAAAAAATGGGCCTTCGAGCATAATGCTTTACGTGTTGTTGTGAAAGAGGAGTGAGTGACTTGTCGGATACGACTACCGCGCTAATCGCGCTCATCGATCAGCGCCTAAGTGATATTATCACTCGCTTACATGACGGAGGTGACTGCCCACCAGCGCAACAATTGCGTTTAGAGGGCTTATGCGAGGCCGCGGTTTT
>DOVB01000230.1 GCA_003520285.1 Halieaceae bacterium | reverse complement strand
GAGCAAGCTGAGCAATGCTTTAAAACGATCGAGAAAGTGCTTATCGAGGCGGGAAGCAGCATCGATAATGTGGTGCGTGTGCACTACATTTATCCCAATCGCGACGACTTTGAGCCCTGCTGGCCTGTGTTTAACAAGTATTTAGGCGTGGCTAAACCCGCTGCTACTGTGTTTGTTGCAGGGCTTCTGAATGATGCCATGAAGCTGGAAATCGAGGTGACTGCCAGACTCAATAACGAGCGGTAACAGATCAGTTCTCGATTGGCGCCTGCAAAGCTTGCAGTTCATCGTAAACCCGCATCAGCGCCGCCGCGATCACGTCTGGCACTTCTTCTTGCAGGAAGTGTCCGGCGTCTGTCTGTGTGACCCTGGCGTTTGGAAAATGTGCCTGCATCGCGGGGAGTGCTCTACCAATAATTGGATCGTTCATACCCCAGACAATCTCGGTCGGCACATCAAGTCCACGGACAAAGGTCACTAGCTTTGCCATCGACTCTGTGCTCGGGTGATCAGGGCTGTGAGGCACCATCCGCATTAATGCAAGGGGTGCCTTCTGATTACCGCTCTCAAGCACTGGACGCCCATATAAGTCTTTGACTGGCTGCTCTATCGACTTCGGATCACCTTGAACTCTGTCCATTCCATTAAACGATGAACTGAGAACCTCGATCAGTAATTCTCCGACAATGGGCGTTCTGACAAGGTCGTGTAGGCGAGAAAGCTGCATTTTTTCTGTCGGGGCATAGATCGCTGTATTCATGATGACAATGCCTTCAATCAATTCAGGCGACAGCGAGAGAGCGCCGACTCCAATGATGCCTCCCCAGTCCTGTCCCACATAGATCAGCTTGTCCAGTGCGAGTTCGCTCAGTGCCGTGTTCAGCCAGCGATTGTGATTTTCAACAGTATGGTCTGCTACAGGAACCTTCGATGAAAATCCAAGGCCTACCATGGTTGGCATAATGATGCGGAAGCGATCGGTCGGAAGATGCTCAGCGACTTTACGGTATAGGAAGCCAGAGGTCGGATTACCGTGCTGCATGTAAATAGGATACCCGGTTCCTACCTCAAGAATGTGAACCTTGATGCCCGACTCGACTTCAACGAGGTAGCTTTTATACTCATCGTTAATGAAGGCGGCAGCGTAATCGGGAAGCGGAAACGCTTCAAAAGTTTTGTTCCCAATTGTGATGGTTCCTTCGCCAACTGGGGTGATTACTTTGCCATCCCGCGTAACTGCGAACGAGACAACAAGAGCTGAGGCAACGAAAATTGTCAGAGCGGTTAGAAGCCATTGCAACATTTTAGCCCTCTGGAAATCGCCGATTGGGAGGCTAAGGATATCTTTTGGGTGGGGTCGATGACAACAGCGTGGGCTCGGTCTTTGCAGATCTGGACCCATAAAAAAGCCACCGCAGGGGTGGCTCTCGGCTGTCTAGTAAAGGTCAGCGGACATTTATTACTTTGGTAGTAAGACTTTGTCGATCACGTGAATGACACCATTGCTGGCGGCCACATCAGCCATTACTACTTTGGCATCATTGATCATAACAGCACCGTAGTTAGATTTTACTGTCACAGCTTGTCCTTGTACTGTAGTCGCACTGTCCAGTTTAACCACGTCTGCCGCGGTCACTTTACCAGCGACTACGTGATACGTGAGCACAGCCACAAGCTTGTCTTTATTTTCTGGCTTTAACAGCATTTCAACGGTGCCCTCAGGCAGTTTTGCAAAGGCTTCATCTGTTGGCGCGAAAACAGTAAAGGGTCCTTCACTCTTGAGCGTATCAACCAGACCACCTGCTTGAACCGCGGCAACAAGTGTTCCAAACGATCCGTTTTCTGCAGCGACATCGACGATATCTTTCTTCATACCATGATGGTCTGCGTGAGCTGTGGGCATCGCTATCAATAAGCTGGTAGCGATAATTGGTAATATTGCGATTAATCTTTTGAACATGATCATTTCCTCTGGTGCGGTCAGGGATGAAGTCCCTTTCCTAGAGAGAGATACGAGGTCTGTATGGAATTAGATCAACAGTGTTCTTGCGAAGAACCTCTATTAGCTGCGCATCAATCTCGATTGTGTTTTATAAGCTTTGCGTTCACCTTGCTGCGCAAGACGAGTTGCCCTGCCTCTCTGCTGCCAGCGGTGATGTTGCTTTTTTGGTTTCAGACAAAAATATCTGATTTATCTGATTCAGTTAGTGATTCACCTCTGATTTAGCGCAGTGATTCAGTTGTGATTCACCTATATTACCGAATCACCCACAAACCCTTGCACCATAAAGGCTGCAGCCTGATTCAGTTAATGATTCAGTATTGATGCGCCCCTGATGCGATTCCACTCCACTCTAAAGAGTGGAATCAGTGAATCATCCTCTCTCTTGGATCGAGTAATCATCATGTATTTTCCATCACCATGCGGATAGTTTCTGAATTGCCTTCCAGCCAGCGGCTGTCCACTAGCGACTTTATTGCTTTGTTGATTGCATCGCGCTCTCCTTTGGGAAACTTACCTCCGTCAAGCTCCACATATCCGTTATCGACAAACCACTGGCGCAACTCGTCACGGGTAATATCGTGCGCCCCATAGTTGCCGGTCGCTGTCTGCCTTCTGGTATTCAATGCCACCATTATCAGATTTTTGGTGCGGATTCACTTCCTTTCAAAAATTTATCTAGAAAATCAACATAAGCCTTAGAAGCTGTAATACGGTTTTCACGACGCAAGAAACCGTGACCCTCATCATCAAACACTACATATTCAACCGGCACACCATTACTTCGCACAGCTTCAACCAGCTCATCACTTTCGATTTGTAATACACGCGGATCGTTAGCGCCCTGCACAACAAGCATGGGCTTGACAATTTTCTTAGCATGAAACAGTGGTGAAATCGCGCGATGACGTTCGGCGTCAGTTGCGGGATCGCCCATCTCATCATACAAAGCATCACGGAACGCTCCCCACCACGGTGGAATACTCTCTAAAGTTCGCACCCAATTGGTAACCCCAAAAATGTTCACACCAACTTCAAAGGCTTGAGGATGAAACGTTAATGCTGCCGCTGTGATGTAGCCGCCATAGGATCCGCCCATAACACCAACTTGTTGCGGATTGACCCAATCTAGACCGCGTAGATAGTCACCCGCAGCAACAATATCTTTGAGATCTTCCTCACCATGGCGCTTATCATCCATATGAAAGAATGTCTTACCATAACCAGAAGAACCACGATTGTTTGCTGCATAAACCCCATAACCGTTGTTAACCAAATGCTGGATCAGCGCACTATACCCACGGGTTGATTGGCCACCTGGCCCCCCATGTACGAAGACCACTGCGGGAACCGGGGTATCTTTAGACGCTTGTTTAGGTTTGTACATGATACCGGGGATCACTACGCCATCGAAACTTTCAAATCGCTCGACCGTCGCTGTTACCAAATGCTTTTCATCAATCTCAGGATTAAGCGCATCCGTCAAACGTGAGGCACTCTCACCAAACGCTAGCGTATAAAGGTTATAAGGTGATGTGTCGGTGTTAAGCCCAAACGCAACACGAGACTCGTCTCGAGAGAAGCGAACTTGACCCAATTCACCCTCTGGCACGCCCGGCAACGCAACTTCTTTACCGGTCGTTAAATCCGTCAACGTTGCAACGGTCAGACCGTCGACATTTAGGGCGTGAACCTGATAGCGACCACTGGGTGAGTGGGCTACATAGGAGACATCCCAATCCGCTTCAATGAGTAGTGCTTTTTTGCCGGTTTCCAATTCGTAGGTCCATGCTTGATTAAACTCACCAAACTCGTTGGTCGCAAGTATCAGCTGCTTGCTGTCCGCACTGAAAGCGTATGTGGCATAAGCAATATTGCCCTGATGCTCAGTTATCAGCTTTGGCGCTTTGTCCTCACTGTCTAATGACACCACATATATGTCAGAATTTGCGCTTGTTATTGGCCGATCTAATGCAATCCAGCGACCATCGGCGCTTATCGTTGAGGGTACGAATCCGGGATTCTCGAATATCAGTTCACGGCTGTAGTCGTTTGGGTTGTATGCATAAGCATCAAACGCTGCAGGATCACGCTCATTCGTCCAAATATAAAAGACTTCACCATCATTGCGCCAACCGCCAAACATTGCTGTAGTATTTTCGCTCGGAGTTAAATCCTTCAAGTTACCATCCAGCTCACGTGCGTAAATATGCGTGAGTTCATTTCCACCCTGATCGGCGCTTAATAGAATACGATCGTCGTTTGGGAAAAACGATACAGCAAAGTGTGCATCGGCTTCTGAGTTAGTCATTGGCGTTACCACACCATCGGTGGTGATCGTCATAACATTGAAAATACCACTGTTGTCAGATGTTGCGAGGATCTTGGCGTTGTCAACTGAAAACACGTAGCCTGAGCTGCTACCTAATGAATAGCTAGTTGTCTGAAAAAAAGCTTCAGCGTCATACGTTTGATGATGAATCACCTGAGTATCAGGCTTAGACATTGCCGTTGTCACTTGGGTGGGCTTTTCTGAACATCCAGTAAGCAAACTTGCAAGAGCCGCAAAAAGAAGCATTGGACGTTTCATAGAACATTTTCCTTGTGTGTTAATTTAACAGTTACCAAAAATACATTTAATAAACCTAATCTATAAACAGTGCCTTTACAACTCGCATAAACTCATCGTGGTCATGGCTCTAATATCGGGGGAAAGGTCAAAACGAATTGATGCACCATAGATTCGTCTCACCAGATCATCAAGCTGATGAGGTAGTAAGGTAGGTAAATGCTTTTTAGTCGGTGCTATAAAGGTGTCTTTAATTCCAGACAGAGGATTAGCATCAATGATGATTCCAGTATTAACGGCAAAGACCATGATCTCATTCAGCCGTTGGCATAACCGTTTGACGGTCTCATAGCTACCCTTGGCTTCTATCGGTTTTAGCACGCTAATAACCGAAGGGGCAGTAATCGAGCTAATTGGTCTCTGTCCCAAGTAAGGAAATATATGCAGGGCTAGTGAGTGCCAGATATCATCCGCATGATCACTGCTAACCTTGCTCTTCTTCACACACAGCCAATCTGCAGCCACTTTTTGCAACGTGTTCGCAGCTGCTGCTTTTTCCGCAGCCAGATGTTCTTTGCGCTGAAATTTCGGATCGATACCCTGGGCTAATAGATCCCGGTATTTAGAACGAATCACTCTTGCGGAGGACAATGATACTGTGGGGTAGATACCCAGACTTATGTTGGCGCGGACCTTAGTTATCGGACGCTGGTAATTGAATATCCAGTACTTGTCTCCACCCGGTCGAACACGCAACGCGAGACCGAGGCCATCAGCTAAGTTGTATTCTTTAGCTTTGCCTCGTGCGTTGTTTATTTCTGTATTAGTCAGTGGCTTAGTAACTTTTGGCATGTAACAAAAGGACTGCGCTCTCCTCTTTTTTGTTACATAAAT